>PIVL01000027.1 GCA_003354145.1 Paracoccaceae bacterium | reverse complement strand
CCGACCCGATCCTGCTGGTGCATCTTGGCGGCGTTTTGGTTCTGATGATCATCTTTCCGATCTCCAAACTGATACATGCGCCCGGTCTGTTTTTCAGCCCTTCGCGCATGCAAATCGATGACTCTCGCGATAAACGCCACGTTGGCGCACAGGTGGAGGGATGAGCAATGGCGGCTGACGGTGACGACCTGCGCAAAATGGAACATCCGCTGGAAATTCCACGTCTTCAATGCGGTGCGATGGAGGGGGTGAAACCCTTTGTTGCCTCTCCGGCAATTCAGGAGAATCTGGGTTTTCCCGGCGAGCTGGTCCCGGACTGGAAAGAACGGGCGCTGGAAAAGATGGCCGATCTCGCCGCCAATAACCGAGCATTTCAGGTCTATCTCGACACTTGCGTCAAATGCGGTGCATGCACTGATAAATGCCACTACTTCTTAGGCACCGGTGACCCCAAAAACATGCCGGTGGCACGGCAAGACCTATTGCGCAGCGTCTATCGTCGATATTTCACCCTTGCCGGCAAATACTTCCCGAAACTGGTCGGCGCGCGCGACCTGACCGAAGACGTTCTGCAAGAGTGGTATTCCTATTATCACCAATGCTCGGAATGCCGCCGCTGTTCAGTGTTCTGTCCTTACGGGATCGACACCGCCGAAATCACCATGGCAGCGCGTGATATTCTGGACCATGTCGGGATCGGACAAAAATACAGCAACGAGATCATCGGCAAGGTCGAGGATATTGGCAACAACCTTGGACTTAACCCCAAGGCCATGCGCGCAACACTCGAAGACCTTGAAGAAGATCTTGAGGATGATACCGGCATTTCCGTGCGGCTCCCGCTGGATGAGAAAGGCTCTGACATCCTGCTAATCACGCCCAGCGCCGATTTCTTTGCCGAGCCGCACATTGATGGCCTGCTGGGCTATGCCAAAGTCTTTCACGAAGCCGATGTCAGCTGGACGCTGTCCTCTTATGCCTCCGAGGCGGCAAATTTCGGACTGTTCATCGGCAACAACGATCACATGCGCGAGATTGCCTTGCGTATCCGCAAAGCAGCGCAAGATCTGGGTGTCAAACGGATCGTCTTTGGCGAATGCGGCCATGCATGGCGGGTCGCTTATTCGTTCCTGAACACATTGGCCGGACCGTTTGATTTTCTAGATCAGGACTATCCGATCCCTCAGCACATTCTGGAATTCACATGGGGTGAAATCCAGAAAGGCACGTTGACGTTGGACAAATCGCGCAACGATCATATCCGTCTAACCTATCACGACAGTTGCAACGTCGCTCGTGCCAGCCGCATGGGTGACGAACCCGGTGGCCAGTTCGAAATACCGCGCAATGTGATCAAAGCGGTCTGCAACCACTATTTCGACATGCCACGTGAAACCACTCACGAAAGTACGTTGTGTTGCGGTGGTGGAGGCGGGCTCTTGACCGACGATCTGATGGATCTGCGCAAAAAGGGCGGCAGTCCGCGCATGACCGCCCTTCAACAAACAACAGAAGACCACGGCGTTACCCACATGGCTGCAATCTGTGCGATCTGCAAAACCCAATTTTCCAAGATCATGCCCGAATTCGGGTACGAGATGGATTCCGTCGTTTCGGTACACCAACTGGTGTCGAATGCGATCATTCTGACTGGTCAGGAAGCGGATCAGGACACTCAAGACGAATAATAGTTAGAGGTGTACGATGAACGAAATGAGCAAACCCGAAAACCCTACCTTTCTTCGTTTTGAAGAGGGGGAAACCGAAGATGACTGGGATCTGGAAGAGAAGATCTTTCAAGGGGACACTTCGTACAAGTGCCCGACATACATAAATAAAACACCGCCATGCCAGGGGTCTTGTCCATCAGGACATGAAATTCGCGGTTGGCTGGCGATTGCCCGAGGAATGGATAAACCGCCGCATGAAGACACCGTCTGGCAGGACTATGCGTTCCAGCGCATGGCCCAAGCCAATCCATTTCCGGCAACAATGGGGCGGGTTTGTCCTGCCCCCTGCGAGGCGGGTTGTAACCGCAACGAAGTGGACGATTATGTCGGGATCAATGCGGTAGAACAATATGTCGGTGACTGGGCGAACTCCAATGATGTGAAACTGCCGCCAGCAGGTGAAGATACCGGCAGACGGGTCGCGGTGATCGGTGGCGGACCTGCCGGTCTGTCAGCGGTGCGGTTCCTGCGTCAGGACGGGCATGGTGTGACCGTTTTTGAAGCCCATGAAAAACTTGGCGGCATGATGCGCTATGGCATCCCCGGGTATCGTACTCCGCGCGATATGCTGGATAGCGAAATTGACCGGATCATTGATCTCGGAGTCGAGGTGCGCCTAAATACCCGCGTTGGTACAGATGTAACCGTCGACGAACTAGAGCGCGACTATGACGCCATTTATTGGGCGTTAGGGGCGCAGAATGGACGCCCTTTGCCAATTCCCGGTTGGGAAGGCACTGAAAACTGCATCAACGGGATCGAATTTCTGGATGTGTTCAATCAGGGCTATGTGCTGGGCACCGCCACGAATGTGGTTGTGGTCGGTGGCGGCGACACCTCGGTTGACGTTGCTTCCGTTGCGCGTCGTCTGGGGCATATTACCAAAGCGCACCCGTCTGAACATCCGGATGGTACGCTTATTGACTTTACCGGGCACGACGTCGCTTCGTCTCTGACCCGTGAAGGCATGAAAGCGACTCTTACCTCGTTGTTTCCAGTTGAACAAATGACGGCCGCCGAACGCGAACGTGAAGACGCAATGCGCGAAGGTATCGACATTCGTGGTGGCGTCATGCCCCTGGAGGTCATCAAAGACCCCGAGACCGACCGTGCCATCGCGCTGAAACTTTGCGAATGTGACATGGACGGAATGAAGCCGGTTCCGCGTCCGGGCACTGAATTTGAAATCAAGTGCGACATTGTCATTGCCGCCATTGGACAATCCGGAGATTTCGACGGGCTGGAAGAATTGAATGGTGGAAACGGCTTTATTGACGTTACACCGACCTATCAGGTCAAAGGCCGGGAAAAACACTTTGCAGGCGGTGACATCCTGCGCCCACACTTGTTGACCACTGCAATCGGGCATGGACGAACCGGGGCTCAGATCATCACCGATTTCCTTGACGACAGCAGCATTGAAAAACGCCCAAAGCTGGATGTGATGCACTTCAACCTTTTGGCGGAACTGCGGCAGCGCGAGCAAGCACCGTCGGCATTTGACCACCAAGAGCAACGCGGCACGGATGGTGCCAATTTCGCGGTTCACAATTACGAAGACCGCTCCTCATCGCAGATCATCAATCACAGCGAATTGTTCAAAGGCCATTTCGATTTTGTCAAACGCGAAGTACGCGACGAGGTGCAGATCGAGGCCGAAGATGTGCTTGGTAATTTTGAAGAGCGTATAATCGCGCTGAGCGAAGAACAGGCCCAGAAAGAGGGCGAACGCTGCATGTCCTGCGGCATGTGCTTTGAATGCGACAACTGCGTGATCTACTGTCCGCAGGATGCCGTTCACCGTGTGAAAAAGGCTGACCGGACCGTTGGACGCTATGTCTATACGGATTATTCCGCCTGTATTGGTTGTCACATCTGTATGGATGTCTGCCCGACCGGATATATCAAGATGGGACTTGGGGAGTAGTGATGATCCGGCTTGTTCTACTTATTGCTTTGATGTTTGGCGCGGCCACCGCGCTGAGCGCGCAGGAGCGTTCTTCGCTGTGGCCCGAGATTCCCGCAGCCACAGGTGCCCCGCATCCGGAAGGCAATGAATACTGGCGCAGGAACCACATGAACTTGATGCGCCATGACCGCGACCAGACCATGCGTGATGGCAACCGCGAGGTCGAGGCCAGCCTGAAAGGCTGCTTTGATTGTCACGCTGCAGCTGATGGTGAGGGAACCATCGTGACCTATGAAAGCGATAAACATTTCTGCCGAAGCTGTCACGATTTCGTTGCTGTCAAAGTGGATTGCTTCATGTGCCATCGCTCGACACCTGAAGGCGTGGATGAAACTGCAGACGAGGGTGCAGATCATGCGGCCATTTTATCACCCAGGCAGACCCTCGCAGATATTGGCGATCTGGTTGCCTATCTAAAGCATTCGAACCGAACTCTCGTGGTGGAGGCTGGGCAATGACAGGAAATAATTCCACTACTCGCCCAAAGGGTGCCGAATTTAGTCGCCGTGACTTTCTGCGCAGCGGCGCAGCGGTGGCAACAGCGACATTGGCACCCGGAGTGACATTGATTGCTTTTGGCGGATCACAGGCGCAGGCCCGTGCCGATGCCGGAAAACGCTGGGGGCTGTTGATTGATGCCGGTCGTTGTGACCCTGATTGTTCGGCTTGTGTAACTGCCTGCTCGGATGAAAACGGCTGGAAAGATACCGGCCACCCGGAGACTGACGCGCAGTGGATCCGAAAGGTCACCCTGAAAAACAAATTCACCGGGCACGTCTCATCCGCCCCTGTCATGTGTCAGCATTGCGAGGAACCGCCTTGCGTGGATGTTTGCCCGACAGGCGCATCGTTCAAACGTGTGGATGGAATTGTACTTGTCGACAAACATACCTGTATCGGGTGTCGGTACTGCATGATGGCCTGTCCGTTCAGTGCGCGATCATTTATCCATGAGCCTGTCAACAATCAGAAAACCCATGCCCCGCGCGGGCAGGGCACCGTCGAAAGCTGTACGTTATGTGTGCACCGGGTAGATAACGGAGGTACCCCCGCCTGTGTCGAGGCATGCGCCGCCACGGGGAACGAAGCGATCATTTTTGGTGATCTCAACGATCCAACCAGCGACATAGCCAAACGACTGGCCGAATACCCGACATCGTCTTTGCGTCCGGATCTGGCCCTGAATCCGGGCGTCCGATATTCAAACCTCTGAAAGGCGAAACGGCTATGGAACGGACAATATACCGGGAGATCAAGGCCACGCCGCACCTGTGGGAAACTGCGATGGTGCTGGCCGCATTCATCGCCGCAGCATTGGGCGCAGTCATCTATGTAGAACATCACGGACATATCGTCACCGGGATGAACAACCATATTGTCTGGGGCCTGCCGCATGTATTTGCCATTTTCCTGATTGTAGCCGCGTCAGGCGCTTTGAATGTGGCTTCGATGGCCTCGGTTTTCGACCGCACGCTTTATAAACCACTGGCCCGCCTGTCCGCAGTGTCGGCCATGGCTTTGCTGATTGGGGGGCTGGCAATTCTGGTGCTGGATCTGGGTCGGCCCGATCGCATCATCGTGGCGATGACGACTTATAACCTCAGCTCGATTTTCGCCTGGAATCTTCTTCTCTATATTGGTTTTCTTGTCATTATCGGCGCCTACCTGTTCACCCAGATGGCGATTGGTATTCCCTATGACACTGTTCGGCGCATTGGTACGCTGGCGTTTTTGTGGCGTCTGGCCCTGACCACAGGTACCGGGTCGATCTTTGGGTGGCTTGTGGCGCGCCCCGGTTATGACGCCGCGATTATGGCACCCTTGTTCATAGCCATGTCATTTTCCTTTGGGCTTGCTGTGTTCATCCTTGTTACCACTGCTCTGTGCCGGTTGTCGGGACGCCAGGTTGGTCCGCTTTTGATGACAAAGATGGGACGTCTTTTGATGATCTTTGCGGCAGCGGTTCTTTATTTTACTGCTGTGCGCCACCTGACAAACCTATACACAGCCGAGCATGCAGGATTTGAAGACTTCACACTGTTCTCCGGCGGCATCTACACCTGGTTGTTCTGGGTCGGGCAGATTTCCATTGGCGGGATTATTCCGATCCTGATGGTTCTGCATCCAACCTTTGGCAAAACCCCGAATGCGACCATTCTGGCAGCGGTTCTGGTGGTACTGGGCGGGTTTGCCCAAATTTATGTCATCGTGATTGGTGGACAAGCCTACCCGATGGAACTGTTTCCCGGTTTCGAAGTCACCAGCAGTTTCCTGGATGGCGAAATCGCCCATTATCGCCCGCGTTGGCCCGAACTGTTGTTAGGCCTTGGCGGTGTTGCTACCGCCTTGTTTGCCATCGGGCTTGGTGCCAAGGTTCTCCGGATTTTGCCAACAACCCTTTCGGATGCGAACCTGAGTCCCAAAGACTGAAAAGAGACCCAAATATGTCAATTGAATCCCATCCATTTGCCCGGTTCGTAGCCATTCTTGGCCGCGGGAAAACCAAGCAACGTCATCTCACACTGGAAGAATCCCAAGAGGCTATGAATTTGATCGTAAACGGTGAAGTTCTGCCCGAGCAGATTGGTGCATTTCTGATGCTGCTGCGCCTGAAGGAAGAAGCACCCGAAGAAATAGCAGGTTTTGTCCTTGGCACGCGGCCGCAATTCGATGTTCCGGTGGACATTCCGGCCGTTGACATTGACTGGTCGTCCTATGCCGGTAAGCGCATTCAATTGCCGTGGTTCATCCTTAGCGTGATGGCTCTGGTCAATGCGGGGCATTCGGTCTTTATGCATGGCACCGAAGGGCACACGCCGGGGCGCATCTATACCCGCCAGGCTTTGGAAGTATTGGGCTTTTCAGCCGCAGGCAGTCTGCAACAGGCTGCTGATGATATCCGCACGCGCCGCTTTACCTATGTGCCGCTTGAAGTGCTAAGCCCGACATTGCGCCACCTCATCGACCTTAGGCCGATCTTTGGACTGCGTTCGCCAGTGCATTCCTTTTCGCGGATGCTGAACCCCTTTGGCGCGCATACGATGATGCAGGGCATTTTCCACCGGGGTTTCATGGATATCCACGCGGGTGCCGCGCAGCTGCTGGATCAGCCGTCAATGGCGGTATTTCGTGGCGAAGGCGGAGAGATCGAGCGTCGCCCGAATAAACCAACACAGGTTTGGCTGACACGCGGTAAGGACGAACCGGTTGTCGAGAACTGGCCCGCTCTTTTGGATCAGCCGCACCAGCCTGCGGACGAAGCGATGGATTTGGGTGAACTGGTGCGCGTATGGCATGGCGACAATACCGATCCCTACGCGCTGGCTTCGGTAACCGGCACAATCGCCGTTGCCCTGCGCGCCATGGGCAAAGCCGATTCCGTCGCCCAAGCGGACAGCATGGCCCAAAACGTCTGGGAAGCTCGCGATCGGAATTTTCTTCCGGTCAGCGCATGAACCATCTGCCCCGATTCATGATTGCGGCGGCGCATAAATCTTCGGGAAAAACTGTTGTTTCGACCGGTTTGAGCGGGGCGCTGTGTCAAACCGGGTCATCTGTAACTCCGTTCAAAAAGGGCCCGGATTACATTGATCCGATGTGGTTGTCGGAGGCATCTGGAAACCCTTGCTATAACCTTGATTTCTTTACGATGGGCCGGGACAACATCGCCCCGTTTTTTGCATCACGCGCCGGGGCACTGTCGTTGATCGAGGCCAACAAGGGTCTATTTGACGGGGTTCAGACGGATGGTTCAGATTCGAATGCTGCATTGGCCAAGTTGCTGGATTTACCGGTTATTCTGGTCATTGATACCATGGGTATGACACGCGGAATTGCGCCGTTGTTGATGGGCTATCAGGTATTTGACAAGGGTGTAAACATCGCTGGTGTCATCCTCAACAAAGTTGGTGGTTCGCGCCATGAAGGCAAGCTGCTCAAAGCTGTGGGAACTTACTCGGATCTGCCAGTTGTCGGCAGCGTCTGGCGCGATTCCCGGCTTGAAATTGGTGAGCGTCATCTGGGTTTGACGACGCCTGCGGAAACTTTGAAAAAGAAACAGCTTATCGCCGGGTTCAGCGACATAGTGGGACAGTCAGTTGATCTGGACCTTGTGCGGTCCATTGCGCAATCCGCGCCTGATATTCCTGCTCCGGCTCCATCCGGTAAAACAATCGTTGCGAAATGGCCCGGTCTGCGTATTGGAATTCTCAGTGATGCAGCGTTCGGGTTCTATTATCCTGACGATCTTGAGGCGATTAAGGCCGCTGGCGCCGAGCTGGTTCGGATAAACGCGATCAGCGACACGCATCTGCCGGATATCGACGGTTTGTTCATCGGTGGCGGCTTTCCCGAATGCCGGATGGAGGAGCTTTCAGCAAATGTCCAGATGCGTCATGCGATCAAAGAGAGACTACAGAACGGCCTGCCATGTTATGCAGAATGCGGTGGTCTGATGTATCTATGCAGCACCCTGCGTTGGGGCGCCACATCTTGCCCCATGGTTGGACTGATAGAGGCAAATGCCGTGATGCACGAGCGACCACAGGGGCGTGGATATGTGTCATTTGATTGCAGTGATGAACATCTGTGGGGAACAGGCCAGAAAGCGGTGCCAGCGCATGAATTCCACTATGCCAGCATTGAGGGTCTTGCCGGTGAAAGCACGTTTACCCGCAACATTCTGCGTGGCCACGGGGTTGACGGACATAACGATGGCATCGTGATCGGAAACACTCTTGCCGGGTTCTGCCATTTGCGCAACACCCCTCTTTCCCCGTGGGTTTCACGGTTTCTGGATTTCGTTGGGGAATGCAAATGATACCGGACATGATAATGGCCCGTCGATTATGACGGGCCATTCTTATTCTCTGCCAAAATCAGTTCAGCTGCGTTTAATCTCAAACTTGTAGATATCGCCCTCGGTCGACGAGCTGAGCAATTGATTGCCAGTTTGATTGCAGAACGCTGCAAAGTCAGCAACTGAACCGGGGTCCGTGGACCGTACTTCCAATACCTCGCCCGAGTTCAGGGTTTTCAGCGCTTTTTTCGCCTTGATGATAGGTAGTGGGCAGTTCAGACCCTCAGCATTCAGTACTTGGTCAGCCATTTAGGTAGTCCTTCCGTCAGGAATAGTTTCGTAACTCAGAAAATGTTCAGATGAACAGGTTGATATCGGATTTCAGTGCATTTTCCATATAGGTTGCTGCGCCGCCAATCTCAATTCCGTCGATCATGTCGTCTGTGGAGTACTCAAAAAGATCAAGCGTCATTTGACAGGCGATCAGGCGAACATCGCTCTCTACGGCCGCCTCGCGGAGTTCTTCGATCGAGGCCACACCTTTTTTCGCCATCAGGTTCTTCATCATTTTGCCAGCCATCGCGCCCGCACCAGGCAGCATGGACACCATGTTTGGCATCGCCATATGTCCGCCCATCATCGGCATCTCCATCGCGGCATTGCCGAGCGGCGTAAATTTCATGTTCAGGTCTTTTTTCAACAATGGCAGGCCATAGAACGTGAAGAACATTGTTACTTCTACATCCATGGCTGCGGCTGTCGTCGCCAGAATGAACGGGGGATAGGCCCAGTCCAAAGATCCTTTGGTCACGATGAGCGACATGGTTTTTGCGTTGTCGAGTTTTGCGTCATCTAGCATTTTTGGCTCCTCCCAAAGCTGCGTTAAATTTAAAAATTTTCATATTACGATTATTGAATAGGAAGAGAATTGCTGTGTCAAGCCAGCAATGAAACTTGCTCGTCTCATCATCTATCAGCCCAAACAGACAGGTTTGTTCTGGTGGAATTCCCTTCTGGCCAGAACTCGTTGATTAACTGACGTTATTGGTCAATATTTTACAACACTACATAAGCGAATATGTTAATCTGTGAAGATGACCGGACAAAAAAACGGCAAAATCGATCAGCAAGGGACATTGGAATGATTGAAATTTGGAAAGAGGCGGTTGTTGAAACCGCTGCGTTTTACGTTGGTTGGGGTGGGTTTCTGATTGGGGTGATTTTTGGGTTCATCGTCTACCGAACCAATTTCTGCACTATGGGCTCGATCTCGGACATTCTGTCTTTTGGGGATTACCGCCGGTTTCGGTCCTGGTTAATGGCGGGTGCTGTTGGCATCCTTGGCGTAGCGATTATCCAAAGCCTGGACATCGCTGATATGACGCAGACAATGTATCTGACGCCAAGTTTCACATGGGGTGCCAACATTGTTGGCGGATTGCTGTTTGGCTTTGGAATGGTGTTTTCCGGCGGCTGCATCAGCCGCAACCTGGTTCGCGCCGGAGGCGGTGATTTACGGTCTCTCGTGGTGCTGATTATTACCGGGATTTTCGCCTATATCACGATTGGCGGCATTCTTGGGCCCTTACGCGTGGCGATATTCACTGCACCCACAATAGACTTGGCTGAAAAGGGTATGGAGACCCAAAGCCTTGGATCAATCTTATCAGCAGCAACCGGGATGGACGCCGCTGCGGCTTCATTTTGGACGGTGATCGCGGTGGCCGGGGTACTGTTGCTCTACTGCTTTTGGGACAAAGGTTTTCGCACATCCGCAAACCACCTTGTGGCTGGCGTTGGCTTGGGGCTGTGCGTTGTTGCGGGATGGTTCCTGACCGCACTGGCATTTGATGATTTTGCAGATGTGCCGGTTCAGTTGATTTCGCTCAGCTTTGTGCGCCCCGCCGGAGACAGTCTGGAGTATCTGATGCGCTACACCGCACTCGGGGCACCGGGTTTTGGTATCGTTACCACCGCGGGTGCGCTGGTCGGTGGTTTTCTGGGCGCGCTCAGCAAGAAACGTCTGCACTTGACGACGTTCGCCGACAAAAACGATTCCATCCGCAACATGTTCGGAGCCGCCCTGATGGGAATTGGCGGCGTTTTGGCGCTGGGATGCACAGTTGGACAAGGGCTTACCGGGGTCTCGACGCTGGCAATCGGATCAATACTGACCTTCATTTTCATCGTCGTGGGCGGCATCATCGGCGTCAAAACCATGGAAGAGCTGGCCTGAGCCAAACAACAAAACGGCCCCGGAACGCCGGGGCCGTTTATTACAATCAACTATTTCTCTGCATTCGTCCGCTATCAGTCGTCTTCTTCCTCGGGAAACAGCCGCACGGCAATCTTCAGAGCAATTTTGCGATATGCTTCGGCATGAGGCCCTTCGGGTCGTGAAACCACAACCGGTGTTCCAAGATCCGACGTTTCGCGAATATCCATGTGCAAAGGTATTGCTCCGAGGAATGGAACCTCTAACCGGCTAGCATCCTCTTTAGCCCCCCCATGCCCAAAGATTTCCGACGGCTCGCCACAGTGTGGGCAGATAAAGACGGACATGTTTTCGATAATGCCAAGAATTGGCACATCGACATTCTTGAACATCTTCAGCCCTTTGCGCGAGTCAATCAGCGCCAGATCCTGTGGCGTGGATACAATTACTGCCCCTTGCAGCGGAATCTGTTGGGCCATGGTCAACTGGGCATCTCCGGTTCCCGGCGGCATATCCAGAACCAGCACATCCAATTCGCCCCAGTCCACCTCGCGGGTCATTTGCATCAATGCAGACACAACCATCGGACCGCGCCAGATCACCGGGTTGTCCTCTTCCATCAAGAAACCCATCGACATGGTCTGCAAACCATATTTTTCGACCGGGATAATCCGGTCGTCCCGGATATCAGGACGCTGCGAGATGCCCAGCAATTTGGGCAGGGATGGTCCGTAAGTGTCGGCATCAAGCAACCCGACCTTCAAGCCAAGCGATCGCAGAGCAAGCGCCAAATTGACCGCCGTGGTTGATTTTCCTACGCCGCCCTTGCCAGAAGCCACAGCAATGATGTTTTTGATTCCCGGAATCGCCGCACTGTGCGGTCGCATATCCCTGCCTGGTGCCTCGGTCGGGCGCTTTTTTAGTTTCGGCGGCTCTGGTGCTTCGGGCGCAGGCCGTTCGGCGGTCATGACAACCAACAGGGTCTGAACCTCTTTTAGCCCACTAAGCTTGTTCTCGATTCTTGATTTTATTAGCTCCAGATCGCCGTCAAAGCGGTCAGGTACATTAACCGATACAACCACCTTGCCGCCATCAACCGAGATATCGCGCTCGGTAATCATACCAGACGTCACCAAATCTGTATGCAGTTCCGCGACCGGAACCGTCGTCAATCGGGCTAGAATAACCTTCTTCATGTTCTCTCCTGCCGAATTACATTCGCCTTCATGAATACTAGGGTTTATGGCAATTCTTTCAATAGGTGTTTTGCAAAACACATGGGTACTTTGGGTGCTCAGTCTGGCCTCTGGCTCGGATGTCCAGATTTCATAGATGTATTCGTTGGGCATCAGAGCGCTGAGCGTTTTGAGACGACGGGTGTAATTGTAGGCATCAAGGAAATCGCCAAGGTGGCTGCGCATGCATTGAATGGCCACTGGTTTTCTAGACGCCTTGCTGCTTCCAGTTTTGCTGTGGTTCAAAATCGACGGGCGACAGCATGAACTGATGCGGTGGATGCCTCCACCCAATGGCATCGATTGTGTCAAAGTGGTTTCATATGAACCAAAGAGAGGGAGGCATCCATGTCAGAGATTAGCATAATGGCGGTTGATCCGTTGACCGGCAGGTGAATGCATGCATTCTCTGAGAGGTCTGCCAAGAACAGTTTTCATGTTTGTGGCGTCAGGGCGAACGGCGTCGTTGTTTTCAACAGATCTGTATCGCGGCCGGGACCTTACCAGTTGCTGGCAAAGCAGGACGGCTGCGTTGTCGCTTTGAAAGCGTGTGCCACGTCCCATCACAGGGGGCGCGTTGCCCAGTCATGCGGGCATGTGGCACGTTTGATCCCAGCAAATTACGTTAAGCCGTTCGTAAAGCGACAAAATAATGATCGCGCAGACGCAGAAGCAATTGCCGAAGCTGCTGTTCGCCCCAGCATGTGTTTTGTTGCGGTGAAAAGTGCGGAGAAACAGGGGCGCGCCGTTGCCTTTTAGCTGAACGCGTTCAATAACTTGCACTGCTTCAGCGATTGACCAAGCGTTTGACGGGAGGCACTGCTAAACGCAAATAGGGTATTTGTGGTGGCTCATTCGTCAGGAATGGTATATATTCGGTTTTACGAATACGTTTATACTACACCTTTACTGAAAGGACCCGAACATGAAGAGTCTGATTTTTGGCTTTGCAATCGGCTTGTTGCCGCTTGCGGTTCTCGGTGAAACTGAATTTGAGTTGCAGCCTACACCGCAGGTCGAGTGGAAAGCAGTTTACGGTCGAATCGAGGCGCGTGACAGGGTTCCGGCACGGGCGCGCATTGGTGGCACATTGGTCGAACTGTCTGTAACCGAAGGAGATTTAGTAGAGGCAGGACAACCGCTTGCCAGGATTGTAGATGAGAAACTTTCCTTCCAGCTTAGCGCGATAGACGCGCAGATCCAGTCATTGGGATCGCAGCTGGACAATGCCAAAACCGAGCTTAAACGAGGCGAGGATCTGTTGCAGCGCGGCGCGACTACGGTGCAGCGCCTTGATGCATTACGCACTCAGGTCGCGGTTCTGACTGGTCAGATTGATGCGATACGGGCGAACCGCCAAGTTGTGAAACAGCAGGCAACCGAAGGCACCGTGTTGGCCCCGACAACCGGTAGGGTGCTGGATGTGCCGGTGACTCAAGGTGCTGTTTTGATGCCAGGCGAATCAATAGCTACTATTGGCGGCGGCGGCTTTTTTCTGAGGCTGGCCATCCCGGAACGTCACGCAACAACATTGAGCGTAGGGTCCGAAATTTCGATCGGAGACGTCGCGGGGAAAGCCAGCGGCACGCTTGCTCGTATCTATCCGCAAATTGAAAACGGCCGCGTTGTGGCGGATGTTGAAGTGGAAGGCCTGCCAGACACCTTTGTTGACGCACGGGTCCTGGTCCGAATTCCTGTTGGCTCTCGTCAGGTGCTCAAGGTTCCTCAAAAGGCCCTGATCACCCGGTCGGGATTGGATTTTGTGGCTATTAAGGAAGGTGAAGATGTGGTGCTGCGCACCGTTGTCCCCGGAGAGATCCAAGGTGACATGATCGAAATCTTGACCGGTCTCACTGCTGGCGATTTAGTTGTTAGTGATTACATGGGCGGCGACCATGAGTAATTCGTCACCCTCGCCCGAAAAGCTGGGTATCGCGGGTGCTTTGACGCGTGCATTTATCACCTCTCCTCTGACACCACTGCTCATCCTCGCAGCGCTAGCCATGGGGCTGGTTGCCCTGATCAGCTTGCCACGAGAAGAAGAGCCACAAATATCGGTTCCACTTGTGGATATCCATATTCAGGCACCGGGTTTGAAGGCTCCTGATGCGGCGAAGCTGGTAACTGTGCCAATGGAAACCATCGTCAAAGGCATCAATGGGGTTGAGCATATCTACTCTCAGACGTCGGATGATTTTGCGATGGTCACAGCTCGGTTTGAAGTCGGCACTTCCGCAGATGCAGCAATTCTTCGGGTTCACGACAAAATACGAGCCAATATGGACCGAATTCCGATTGGAATCCCCGAGCCTCTTATCGTGGGGCGGGGAATTGATGACGTCGCTATCGTCGCGCTTACGCTGTCACCCAAGCCCGACAACAAAGAAGTGACTGCCAATGACCTGACCCGCATTGCCCGAGAACTTCGTGCCGAAGTGGCCAAAATTGACAATGTCGGGCTGTCATATTTGGTTGGCGAAGCACCCGAGGCCATTCGGGTGAACCCTGATCCGGATCGTCTGGCGCTCTATGGTGTGACGCTACAGCAATTGGCAGGCAAGGTGCAGGGCGCGAACAAGTCATTCAATGCTGGTATTTTGCGTGATGATGGACAGATGATCAGTCTTGTCGTTGGAGAGACCCTGACATCGCCGATTGAGATTGCCAGCCTTCTTGTAACGACCCGAGATGGCCGCCCCGTTTATGTGAGCGATGTGGCGGATGTCGAGTTCGTCTCAAATACTGCGGATCAAATCGTCTCGAATGTCACAAGAGATGGAGACACGATCCACCGGGTTCCAGCCGTTACTCTGGCTGTTGCCAAACGGGCAGGGGCCAATGCGGTCATTGTGGCCGAAGAAATTCTGCACACTGTCCACATGGCTGAAGGCCGGATCATTCCCGACACCGTCGAGGTTCAAATCACACGCGATTATGGTGAATCCGCCAACGAAAAAGCAAATGAGCTTTTGTTCCATCTGGGGCTGGCGACCGTATCAATCGTCGTTCTGGTGTTGCTGGCCATCGGTTGGCGCGAAGGCATTGTGGTTGCTATCGTCATTCCGGTCACAATCCTGCTGACGCTTTTTGCGGCCTGGATCATGGGCTACACCCTGAACCGGGTGTCTCTTTTTGCGTTGATCTTCTCGATTGGTATTCTGGTGGATGATGCCATTGTGGTCATTGAAAACATCGCGCGGCACTGGGGCATGGGCACAGAGCGATCGCGCATGCAGGCAGCGATTGATGCCGTGGCTGAGGTGGGAAATCCCACTATTGTCGCCACATTAACGGTTGTGGCCGCGCTACTGCCAATGCTGTTTGTGTCCGGCCTCATGGGCCCCTACATGTCTCCAATTCCTGCGATTGCTTCTGCCGCGATGATCTTTTCATTTTTCGTAGCCGTGATGATCACGCCATGGCTCATGCTTAAGATTGCCGGGAACGCTCCGGCCCATGATGGTGGCGGCGTCGGACATGACAATGGCGGACTGCCTGGTCGCGTGTATTCTGCAATTGCGCGTCCGCTGCTAAAATCCAAAGGGATCAGCCTGACGTTCCTATTGGTCACGGCGGCGCTTTCTTTCGGTTCGCTGGGCGCGTTTTACACCAAAGATGTTACGGTCAAACTTCTGCCCTTTGACAACAAATCGGAACTGTCGGTTATCGTAGACATGCCCGAGGGCACCTCGGTCGAGCAAACAGATGCAGTGGTTCAGGCCATCGCGCGCAAGGTGGCTGAACTGCCAGAGGTGATATCGGCGCAAACCCATGCGGGAAGTGCGGCACCGTTCAACTTTAATGGGCTGGTACGCCACTATTACCTGCGCGAGCGCCCGCATATGGGGGACGTGCAGATCAACCTGACCCCGAAAACCGAACGCGAGCGCAGTAGCCACGAACTCGCACTGATCATACGCGAAATGATTGGCGAACTGGATGTGCCCGAGGGCACCAATATGAAAACGGTTGAACCTCCTCCTGGCCCACCGGTGATCGCGACGTTACTGGCAGAAATTTATGGACCTTCGCCCGAAGCCCGGCGCGAGGCGGCAGCTAAGGTTCGCAGCGCGTTTGAAAGCATCCCTTTCGTGGTCGATGTGGATGACAGCTTTGGCATTCAACCACGCCGTCTTCGCGCCACGGTGTCCACCGATGATCTCGAGTTTTTCGAAGTTCGCGAACAGGATGTATTCGACACGATTGCCATCCTGAACAGCGGCAGCACAGTTGGTTATTCTCATCGCGGCGAGGGGCGTCATCCAATTCCCATCAAAGTAGAGCGCCCCAAAGGGGAGCGCGTGATGAACGAGAGCTTTCTCACCACACCCATTCCCGCCAACGTTCTGCCTGGCGCACGCGGAGTGGTCGAACTGGGTGACGTGATCCGCGTCAAAGAAGAGTTGGCCTCATTTCCTATCTTCCGCCACAATGGACGTTATGCCGAAATGGTTACCGCCGAACTGGCTGGCGATTTCGAAGCCCCGCTTTACGGGATGATCGAAGTTGCCGCGGCATTGGATAAAATGGACTGGGACGAGGGTACAAAGCCAAACATCTCGTTTTACGGACAACCTCAGGATGAATCCACTCCTACGCTTTTGTGGGATGGAGAGTGGGAAGTAACCTATGTCACCTTCCGCGATATGGGCGCGGCCTTTGGCGTTGCGTTACTGGGTATATACATCCTTGTGGTTGCCCAGTTTGGCAGTTTCCGTTTACCTCTTGTGATTCTCACACCGATCCCCCTGACATTTCTTGGCATCATTTTTGGCCATTGGTTGTTTGGGGCTCCGTTCTCGGCAACCTCGATGATTGGCTTTATCGCTTTGGCAGGGATCATTGTGCGTAACTCAATTCTGCTGGTGGACTTCATCCGTCATGCTGATGAAAGCCATGACAAGGTGCAGGTGCTGATTGACGCAGGTGCAATCCGGTTCAAACCGATCATACTGACCGCCATCGCGGCCATGATTGGTGCAATAGTGATTCTGGCTGACCCGATCTTTCAGGGGCTGGCGATATCTCTGCTGTTTGGGCTTCTGACGTCGACGCTTTTGACTGTGCTGGTCATCCCTGCGATCTATCGGGTCTTTAAGACCTGATAGGACGTTTGGTTGTTTTATTTCACTTCTTTGACGCGCAGTTTGCGTGTCAAGGGGCCGATGTCAGTAAGATACGTTTCACTTCCACTATCCCGTCGAAAGATCAAGAAACGGACAATCCAGCAACGCTGTTTGCAACATAAAAAAAGCCGTTCACTCAAGCACAAACGAAACAGAGCCTCTAAAACTCAAACCACTCTGATGCCCAATTAATATGGCGACGAACACGCCGATTGGTGATGGACTGCGTGAAAACCATTGCGAGAGCCTGAGTCATCATCAGACGCATGGAAGGGCTACTCGCAAGAACCTGTAAAGCATCAGATCATATTGAATCGGCCTTTCAGAGGCTCTTCGCTAAGACTGGCGCCATCGTTCTTTCATGTAGGCGGCAGCATGACGGTCGGCCAGCCTGTATTGAAGGCCGTGACGAGTTACCCCTATTGCTATCTTTGCGGCTTGTCGCCTCCGGCAATGGTAATGACGGTGACGATGATCAGGCCGGTCAGGATCAGGCGAACTCCGGCGCTGGCTCCGAACGTGTTCAACATGGTGACCAACAGGAACATGAACATCGCGGCACCCCAGATGCCCGGAACATTGGCCTTCCCACCAGCAACCGAAGTGCCGCCAATGACCACAACGGCGATGGAGCCCAATAGGTACTCCTCGCCCATGTTCAACGATGCCCCGCCTGAGAAACCGGCCAGCACGAACCCGCAAAGTGCGGCCAGAACTGCACTGAGGACATAGGTGGCGAATCTGATTTTCTCAACTTTGATACCGGCAAGCCATGCCGCGCGCATGTTTTGACCGATGGCCAGCACCGAGCGGCCATAAATCGTGCGGTTCAGAACCACACCCATCACGACGGCGAAACCTGCGACCACGATAGCAAGTATCGGCACGCCATAGATTTGTGCTGTAGCAAACTCTGCGAGCAGACCCGGTGGCTTGATTTTCAAACCACGCCCGTAGGCTATGGCTGTTGACAGCACAAGAAAGCTTGATGACAAGGTGGCGATGATCGGCGGAATGCGCAGAACCCGGATCAGCATGTAGTTGAACACTCCGACGACCAGGCCGCAGCCCAGCGACACGATCAGTCCGATCAGCAACATACTGTTCGAGCCATCCATAATTTTCATGGCAACGGCGCCGGAAAATGAGATCGTCGCGGGAATCGACAAATCGACATTGCCTGGTCCGGTTGTGATAACGAACATTTGGCCAATGCCAACTATGACCGTGAAGGTCGCGAATGACAGGGCAGCGGTCAGAACATCAGCACCACCTTTGCCGCCGGTATACGAGATGGTTGCCAGCCAGACGACGATCATACCCACATAGGACCAGATCCAGGGTTTCTCGACGAGGCGTTTAAAGATCGGCAACGAATTCATTCTACGCCTCCCGCCGGTTGATAAGCACGCGCAGCGCCAGAACGATGATCAGGATTCCACCCAGCGCACCAATCTGCCAGTCTGTCGGGATTTTCATGAAGCCCATCAACTGTGGGGTCAGTGCGAGAGTAAGCGCACCCAGAACCGCCCCGATGGGCGAAACCCGGCCGCCGACAAACTCGCCGCCGCCAAGGATCACGCCTGCAATGGTAAACAGGGTATAGCGATCAGCGATATGCGCGTCTCCTGCCGAAGTCAGACCGATAAGCGCCAACCCCGACAAGACGCCAAAGAAACCCGCCGCACCAAACATGACCATTTTGGTCTTGAGCAGCGACCAGCCCGCCCGGCCGATGGCCTTGGGGTTTCCACCAGCTCCGCGCAAGACCACGCCATAACTTGATCGCATCAGCGCGAAGTGAACGACGATACCGATGACAGCCGCAGCGACTATCGGAAATGGAACGAAGGGGGTTTTAAGGCCCATGATTGCCTTGACCCAACCCGGCGCGGTCCCGCCCGGCGTTGGTAAAACAAGAACGGCAATTCCCAGCCAGACAAATGACATGCCCAAGGTCACCACTATCGACGGCAGATTACGCCAATGAATCAGGGCACCAACCGCGACATAGGCGGCAACACAAGCCGCCAGTGCCAGAATGCCCAGGATTGGAGTATCGGCCAATAAAGTGGCGCCAATGCAAGCCGTCAAACCGACGAACGAGCCAATTGAAAGGTCAAGGTCATTCACCGTGATGATGAACATCTGTGCAATTGTGGCCAGCGTGATTGGCACTGCGTATTGCAGCATCAAATTCAGGCCCATGTAGCTGACAGCAAAGGGAGAATAGAACCAAATGATCAGCAGGATAATACCGAAGGACACCGCAGGAAGCGCCGCTCGCAGAGCTTTTGGGGACGTAAGATAAGCAATCATTTTCAGGCGGTTTCCTTGAATGATGAATGCAGTATTTTTTCTTCTGTTAGTTCCTCTCGGGACAGATCGGCAACGATCAGGCCGTCACGGAACACGTAGGTGTGGTCACAATTGTAAAGCTCATCCATCTCGGTGGTGTACCATAGGAAGGTACGCCCCTTTTCGGCCTCGTCCCTGATCAGATCATAGACCTCCAGCTTGGTGCCTACATCTACGCCACGCATCGGATCATCCATCAGAATAATCTCGGCATCCGAAGCCAGAGCACGCGCAAACAGGGCCTTTTGCTGGTTACCGCCAGACAGGGACAGGATGTTGTTGTTCATATCGGGAGTCTTGATCTTGATCCGCTGTTGCCATGTCTCGCCGATGGCTGCTTCGGCAACAGGGTCGATCAACCCGCGCCTGACCATTCGTGACAATGAACCGACCCCGATGTTTTCCGCAATCGACCAGAGGTGAAAAATCCCGTCGGTCTGTCGGTCTCCGGCCACAAGCGCAACAGGTCCGTTTACGTTCCCTGTTGCCTTCCCTCCGAAGGCAGTTTCGTAAATGCCAAGTAGCATGCCTGTCTGACCATGCCCTGCGAGACCGGCCAGTCCAATGATCTCGCCCTGATGCGCCTGCAATTTCTGGGTGCCTGACGCTACCTCCACCACGACCGCCGTGGTACCGCGGAGTTTTTCTCGCTCTTGATGTTCACTGATTTCATCCATTTCGATGACGTTGCCCATCTCCGCTACCAGCGAATTCCGGTCAAAGTCCCCGGCCGGTCTTTCGGACACAACCAGCCCGTCTTTCATGACAACGATCCGGTCTGAATATTCCAGCACCTCGCCCAGCACATGCGAGATCAGAATGCAGCTAAGCCCGTCACCTACAACTTTTCGCACAAACTCAAGAAGTTGCCTGGCAGTGATCGCATCAAGTGATGAAGTCGGCTCGTCAAGAATGACAAGGTGAAGAGGCGTGTCGGTCAGCGTGAATGCACGGGCGATTTCGACCATCTGCCGTTTGCCGATCTTGAGATCGCCAACCACGTCTCCTGAAGAAATACCGTGACCGGGAAATATTTCGTCAAGTTTTTCTGTGATCATGGCTCCCGTTTTTGTCTTCCAGCCCCAACCGCTGAGCGAGGGGTGAAAAATCCGCGCGTTCTCGGCGACGGTCAGGTTCGGGCACAAAGAGAGTTCCTGAAAAACGCAGCGAATTCCATTCTCGTTTGCTTTGGGAACACCATAGCTCGATTTAAGGTCTTTGCCGTGAATTCCTATTACCCCGGTATCAGGGGTAAGGGTGCCGGCAAGCACATTCATCAAAGTCGACTTGCCGGCCCCGTTATGTCCGACAAGGCCAAGGCATTCCCCCGGTTTCACGTTCAAATCAACTCCGTCCAATGCCCGCACCGCACCAAAGTGCTTGGCGACACGTTCAAAGCTGACAATGTTACGTTCCATCGTGGTCATATCCTGGCCCTGTCTTTTTCAGCCCGCTTTATTTGCCGGCAACAACGGCTTTTGCATCTTCAAGCGAGTACTCAACATTTGCAACGCCGCCAGCCTGGGTATTTGCAAGGCTTTCTTCCAGCGTATCCTGGCTGATAGACAGGAACGGAACAATCATGTCGTGGGGAACATCCGCTCCATCCAGAACCATCTGCGCGACCCAGAAGGCCAATGTTGACACACCCGGCGCAATGGAAACCGACATGGTTTCATAGCCGTTGGCATCTTTCTGTTCTTTCCACCATGTCAGTTCATCATGACGGTTGCCCATAATAATCAGCGGAGTAGGGCGCCCAGCTGCGGCAAAGGCCTGTGCGGCACCATAGCCGTCACCGCCCTGTGTCACGACGGCAGCAATTTCTGGTAACGAAGGCAGGATACCGGCAACGGCTTTTTGCGCCACGTCCTGTGCCCAATTGCCGTGAACCGATCCAACGATGTTGAACTGATTGTGTTTGGCAACACCTGAATGGATGCCTGCGCTGATTTCGTCATCAACGAAAACTCCGGCCAGACCGCGGATCTCCAAAAGGTTTCCGCCGCCGGGCAGATGCTCGGCCAGATAGTCAATCTGCACAGCACCCATTCCGGCAAAGTCAACGGCAATGCGATACGCACAAGGTTCGGTGACGATACCGTCGAACGAAACGACAACAATACCTGCGTCGCAGGCCTGTTTGACTGCCCCGTTCAGAGCATCCGGTGACGCCGCATTTATTACAATCGCGTCATAACCCTGCAGGATCAGGTTCTGGATCTGAGCGGCCTGCTCGGTCACCTGGTTTTCCGCGGTGGTGAATGCCGGGGCTTCTGCCACAATGCCATCTGCAACTGCAGCACCGGTGACTTTGTCCCAGCTTTGCAGCATTGCTTGGCGCCAGGAGTTTCCTGCGTAGTTATTGGACAGGGCGATCCGCTTGTCGGATGTGTCTGCTTGTACGCTAGTTGCAATTAATGTGCAGGATATCGCAGCAGCGCTCAGTATGGTTGTTCTCAACATAGTTTTCTCCTCTGTGTTGATTTGGGGACCTGAACTTTCCTCCTTTATTCAGGTTGGGTAATACAGGTGCGCAACTGCGCACGGTTGGGTTTTTCGCTTAGTCATTTTTATTACAATACCAGAACAAGGTCGCTCCATGCTTCGGTCAGAAGCAGGTGCATTGCTTTGGAGGCCTTTTCAGGTTGGCGTGATTGGATTTCTTGAAGTACGTCGGCGTGGCGGGGAAGCGAAATTTCCCGGGCTCCAGGTAGATCAGTTGTCAGCTCAAAACTCTTTTCGAGCGCAGACTTGATCAGATGGCCAAGAGAGGCCAGCAAATCATTTCCGGCGGCGTTCAATATCGCAAGATGGAAATCAAGGTCGGCCTGGATGGATTCGGGGGTCTCAAACCCGCAGGATTTCATTCGTTCAAAAGCGTCGTGAATGAGTGCGATTTCGTCCTCCGATGCCCGTTCGGCCGCCAATGCGGCCGCCGCCGGTTCGATGATCATTCGCATTTCCGAGAGGGATTCCACAAAAGCTTTTGCCGGTCCAATTCCAAAGCTCCAGCTCATCAGCTCGGGATCCAGCAAGTTCCAATGCTTGCGAGGACAAATACGCGTGCCGGTTTTGGGACGAGATTCTACTAGGCCTTTGGCTGTCAGAACTTTCAGTGCTTCACGATACGCGGTCCGGCTTACATTCATTTCGGCACTGGCAAGATCTTCCGTAGGAAGGGTCGCACCAGGTTCAATTTTGCCCGCAAGGATACGACTGGCTATTTCATAGACAATCTGCTGGTGGATGTTTTTCCGAATTGTGGCCTTTTCAAACATGGCACCCCCAAAACACCGTTTGCAAACCCAAGCGGCAGGAGGTTCGTTCTGAAAGAAGTATTCCTCCTACAATATGACTATAAACTGGTATATTAGTATGAGTCGAGTCAAATTAATTGCGATCCAGCTGAATCAGGCTTTCGAAGGTTTGGTAAAATGTGATCTAAGTTATTGTAAACGCTCACACTAAAAGTGGATATCCAAAATTTTCGCAGCGCGAGAGAACCCCTCATAGCATATTCTGATCACGGAAAAGTTACGTTCCGACCGCGCCGCGATGAAGATTATCGGCAATGCGAACAAGCAAGACACCGGGCGCTGGCTGAACAACCGAAGCGAAAATTATCAGCCATTGCCTGACAGTGGTTTGTTTGCAAACCACGAGAAGGGGCCGTTTCGACGACGAGTAGGCGCGATGTTGGGATGCGAAGTTTGCAGAAGAAATTTCGCACGCTCAATAGCAGTATCTCGCCACAACCATTTTCGTCGAGTTTATTTAACAAGTCCAATTGTGCTACAGTTGCGAGAAAGCATCCAAAAAAGGCGGTAAAAAAGGGAAAAGGGCCATGCCAGACAAATCTACTAACCTTTTTACTCTCAGGCCACTTGAGAAAGCGGACCTCGAAGTTGTGGCCCATTGGTTTCGCGATATCGCAGATCTTGCTTGCTTTGACCGAGCTTCTCGGATTCCTCTCAATGTTCCCTCCACGCAGAACGCCTGGGATAAAACGATCAATGTCCTGAGCGAAAATGGTAAGTGCTGGTTCGCCATTGTTTCCGAGACAAACCAGATTGTTGGAATTGCCGGACTCGATGGGATTTCGTCACCCAACCGTGACGCTGTGGTTGCCCTTTTCATTGACAAATCGGTGCGCAGGAAAGGTGTTGGAATTCGCGCTGGAGCCTTAGTAATCGATTTTGCCTTTCGCCAATTGGGCCTACATCGCGTCACTTCGTATTATCGTGCAGACAACGTCAGATCGGTCGATCTGCTCCAACAGCTTGGATTTGAGGTCGAAGGCCGGATGCGTCAGGCTTGGTTCGCTGACGGCCGACATTTTGACATGATCGTAGTCGGTCTTCTTCAAAACGAGTGGGAAAAGAAACGAACAAAGGTTGCGCGGGAACTTTGCCCGGAAACGACCGTCGCATTTTGCGAAACGCCGTCACCAGGATGGATTTGGCCACCAAACACTTTTGAAACAGATTGAACGAAGACACGGAAATGCCATTATTTTAGCAAGTAGGGTTTTGATTTTTTGGCCTAACTGGCCGCGGAGAATTTGATGTGGACAAGCATAAATC
>PIVL01000304.1 GCA_003354145.1 Paracoccaceae bacterium | reverse complement strand
CGTGGTTTGTAAGAACTAATTCTTAGAATCTAGCCAGCCAACCGTTTGGATGGCTGCAGTTAAGGCTTTGTCTTCGCTATCATAAACTTTGTGGCCGTGAAATCCGATGCTGAACCAGCCTCGGCCGTCTTCGATGTCACGACGGAACTCATCAAAGCCAAATGTGCCGTCAGGGCGCTGGAAAATATCGACGCAAATCAATTCTCCGTCCAGATTGATGGATTGCAGGACCGTGTTTTCATGCGCCACGCTAATGCGCCTCGGCCCAGTTCGCCCCTTGCCCTGCATCCACAGTCAGTTTCACATCCAATCGAACCGCAGGGTCTGACGCATTTTCCATGATGTCTCGGGCAACGGCGATGGTCTTGTCCACAGCACTTGCATCCACCTCAAACAGCAATTCATCGTGGACCTGCAACAGCATGCGGGCAGGCAAATCAGCAATGGCATCCGGCATCCGGATCATGGCCCGCCGGATTACATCGGCAGCCGTGCCTTGTATCGGCGCGTTAATCGCCGCGCGATTTGCGAAACCGGCGCGCGGGCCTTTGGCATTGATCTCGGGGGTGTGGATTTTGCGACCAAACAGAGTTTGAACGTAGCCATGTTCGCGCGCGAATGCTTTGGTGTCGTCCATATAGGTGCGAATGCCGGGAAAACGCTCAAAGTAGCGGTCAATAAAGCCCTGCGCCTCGGATCTTGGGATGCGTAGATTGCGGGCCAGTCCAAAGCCCGAAATGCCATAAATCACGCCGAAATTGATGGCTTTGGCCTGACGCCGAATTTCCGGGGTCATTTCGTCCAGCGGCACGTTGAACATTTCACTGGCGGTCATGGCGTGGATGTCCAGCCCATCGGCAAAGGCCTGTTTCAGGGCGGTAATATCTGCAATGTGGGCCAGAATTCGCAGCTCGATCTGGGAATAGTCCAGCGACAGCAGCACGTTGCCGGGTTCGGCAATAAACGCCTCGCGGATGCGGCGGCCCTCTTCTGTGCGGACCGGAATATTCTGCAGGTTTGGATCGGTCGAGGCCAGTCGCCCTGTGTTTGCCCCAGCAATGGAATAGGACGTGTGCACGCGGCCAGTGTCAGGGTTGATGTGATCCTGAAGCGCATCTGTATAGGTCGATTTCAGCTTGCTAAGTTGACGCCAGTCCAGCACCAGGCCCGGCAACTCATGCAGCGTTGCAAGGTCTTCAAGAATATCGGCTCCGGTGGCCCATGCGCCGTTTTTGCTGCGCTTGCCGCCTTCGATTCCCATTTCATCGAACAGGATTTCACCCAGTTGTTTGGGGCTGCCAACATTAAACGACCGCCCAGCGATTTTGTGGATTTCATCCTCAAGCCCAGCCATTTTTTGCGCAAAGGCATTGGACATGCGCGACAGTGTATCGCGGTCAACCTTGATGCCGTGCATTTCCATTTCCGCCAGTACCGGGATCAGCGGGCGTTCCAGCGTTTCATAGACTGTCGTGACGGCAGATCGATGCAGATTTGGTTTAAAAGACTGCCAGAGACGCAGGGTGATATCGGCATCTTCTGCGGCATAGGGTACCGCCTCGTCGATAGACACCCGATCAAAGGTAATGGCGGATTTTCCGCTGCCCAGCAGAGGTTTAATCGGAATTGGTTTATGGTCAAGATAGCGCTCTGACAACGTATCCATACCATGATTATGTTCACCGCCATGCATCGCATAAGACATCAGCATCGTGTCATCAATTGGGGCAATCGCGACGCCATAACGGGCGAAAATCTTGGCATCGTATTTCATGTTTTGGCCGATTTTCATGATCGCCGGATCTTCGAGCACAGGTTTCAGCAGCGCCAGTGCCAGATCCTGTGACATCTGCCCTTCGGCCAATTCAGCGGTGCCAAAAAGATCATCATTGGCCTGTGTTTTATGGATCAGTGGGATATAGCAGGCCGTCCCAGCCTCTACACAAAGCGAAATGCCAACCAGCTCGGCGATCATCTCGTTCAGGCCGGTGGTTTCAGTATCCACCGCCACCCAGCCGCGTTCTTTGATCTGGTCAATCCAGCCAAGCAGCGCCTTTTCATCGCTTACGCATTCGTATTTGGAAACGTCAAAGGGCACGTCATTGGAGTCGCTTTCCTGTTGCGGAGCAGCATCAGCAATAACCGGTGGCTCGACACCCAACTGGTCAGCGATACGCTTGGTCAGTGTGCGGAATTCCATTTCCGCAAGAAAAGGCATCAGTTTTTCGACGTCAGGGACGCGTACCTCCAGGTCATCCAGAGTAAAGGTGATCGGAGTATTTTCGTCCAGGGTTACCAATTGCCGCGACAGGCGGATCTGGTCGGCGTTGTCAATCAGGGTTTGTCGGCGTTTGGGTTGTTTGATCTCACTTGCGCGTTCCAGCAATGTATCCAGATCGCCATATTCGTTGATCAGCAAGGCTGCTGTCTTGATCCCAATGCCCGGCGCTCCTGGCACATTGTCAACGCTGTCTCCGGCCAGCGCCTGCACATCAATCACCCGGTCCGGTTTAACGCCGAATTTGTCCATCACCCCGTCGGTATCAATCCGTCGGTTCTTCATCGCGTCAAGCATTTCGACGCCGCCGCCCACCAGTTGCATCATGTCTTTGTCCGAGCTGATAATCGTTACCCGCCCCCCGGCTTCGCGTGCCTGTACGGCGAGCGTGGCAATGATATCGTCTGCCTCAAATCCTTCCATCTCTTCGCAGGCGATGTTGAAGGCCTTTGTCGCCTCGCGTGTCAGAGGCATCTGCGGGCGCAAATCCTCGGGCATGGCTTCGCGGTTGGCTTTGTATTGGTCATAAAGGTCGTTGCGGAACGTTTGGCTGCCTTTGTCAAAGATAACCGCCGCGTGGGTCGGCGCATCCGGGCCGTGATTGTTCTCGATATAGCGAAACAGCATGTTGCAGAAACCAGCCACAGCACCAATCGGTAAACCATCCGATTTCCGCGTCAAAGGAGGTAGCGCGTGATAGGCGCGAAAAATGAATGCCGAGCCATCAATCAGATGCAGATGGCACCCTTTTCCGAAATTCTGCGACATGACGATGATCCTCTGATGTTCAGGCACCGTTCTGCCATGCCCAAGGCGTCACCGCCAGATGCCTAATTCACCGACCCGGCTTCTTCTCGTCAAAAATACTCAAATCTAACGTCTGTCGCATAGACCCGGTCAGAAAATCTCGGGATGGTTCAGGACTCGTCTGGATGGTCTTTGTGAACAAACTTGCAGTCGCAATATGGGCATTCTACCCAACCGTGCTCGTCCGGCATTTGCAACCAGACCCGTGGATGCCCCAATGCGCCTTCACCACCGTCACAAGAAACCCGGTAGGTATCGACAATTTTTGTGTCTGGGGCTGGGGTGCTCATCGTTTTGGCTTCCTTGTCGCTTGCTGCCCCGCGGGGCATGGATTACCTGCATGTATGAGCCAAGGTAAATCCGGGGGCAAGGGGTGCCATGAAACAGGACGCAATCCAACTGAAAGGCCTGACCAAGACCTATCGCGGTGGCCGCGGACAACCCGAGGTCAAGGCGCTTAAAGGTATTGATCTGACCATACCGCGCGGCTCGGTCTTTGGCCTGTTGGGGCCAAACGGGGCCGGTAAATCGACGTTGATCAATATTCTGGCCGGATTGGTAATCAAAACCGCAGGGCAGGTGACAATCTGGGGCTTTGATCAGGACCGTAATCCGCGCCAGTCCCGTGCGGCCATCGGCGTCATGCCACAAGAGCTGAACCTTGACCCGTTCTTTACACCTCGTGCCGCCCTTGAGGTGCAGGCTGGGTTGTATGGGGTGCCCAAATCGCAACGACACAGCGACGAGATTCTGGCGATGATTGGCCTGTCTGACAAAGCCAACGCATATGCGCGGTCGTTGTCGGGCGGCATGCGGCGGCGATTGTTGTTGGGCAAAGCGCTGGTGCATCGCCCGCAAATTCTGGTTCTGGACGAACCCACTGCCGGGGTTGATATTGAATTACGACAGATGCTCTGGACCAATATTCGGCAACTGAACAAGCAGGGCACAACGATCATTCTGACCACCCACTATCTGGAAGAAGCCGAAGAGATGTGCGACGAAATCGCCATCATCAACCAAGGCGAAGTGGTGGCGCGCGACAGCACGACAAACCTATTGGGTAGACTGGATGCGCGCAGCATGGTCATTCACCCGCAATCCCCGGTCACGGAACTTCCCTCAGCCCCCGGTATTATTGCCAGCCAACGCGATGACGGGGCTGTTGTGCTTAGCTACCACAGCCAACAAACCAGCGCAGATCAGGTGCTAGAAGCCGTGCATGTGGCTGGGATCACTATTCGGGACGTAAAAACCGAAGAGGCGGACCTTGAGGATGTGTTTCTTGCACTGACGTCGTCGCTTTAGGAATTGGAGGTCAAAAAAGTCCCTGTTGATATACGGTGTTAAATAGCGGTTGTGGCTTTCACGGCTTCGGGATGCTTGGCATTTTGAAACGATCATCCGCAAAGTCACCGAAAAAGTTGAGTCAGTAAGATAGCTAAGGGCAAGGCCCAGATTTTCAAACTTGGATTTTGAGTATTTTTTACGAGAAGAAACGTGCTTAGGGAGCAAGAGTGGAAAAGCTGTTCACCCCGTGGGCCGTTGCGGGTAGAAGGCGGTGAACGTTTCTTACCGGAGCCGGATGATGACTGTGCCCAAACCTGTAGTATTGTGTATTCTGGATGGCTGGGGCCTGTCGGATGAAACCGAGGCCAATGCGCCTCATCTGGCGGATACTCCAACTTTTGATGCTCTTATGCGTGGCCCACATGCGCAACTGATTACGCATGGCCCGGACGTCGGGTTGCCCGGCGGGCAGATGGGAAACTCTGAAGTCGGGCACACCAATATCGGCGCGGGCCGGGTGGTGGCGATGGATCTGGGGCAGATTGATCTGGCGATTGAGGATGGCAGTTTTGCCTCTAATGCCGCGCTGCAGGATTTTATTGCGACGCTGCAAAACAGCGGCGGCACTGCGCATCTGATGGGGGTCGTGTCCGATGGTGGTGTGCATGGGCATGTGCACCATATCGTTGCTGCGGCCAAGGTGATTGCCGCGTCAGGTGTGCCGGTCAAGTTGCACGCGATTACTGATGGACGGGATGTGGCCCCGTCTTCCGCGTTGGAGTTCCTGGATCAATTGCCCAAGAACCTGCCAATCGCAACTGTTATTGGGCGCTATTTTGCAATGGACCGCGACAATCGCTGGGATCGCGTAGCGCAGGCCTATGGGGCTTTGATCCGGGGTGAAGGTGATATGGCCGAAACCGCATTGGACGCGGTTAATGCGGCCTACGCCAAGGGTGTGACGGATGAATTCATACCCGCGACTGTGATCGGCGGTTTTGCGGGTGTTCAGGATGGTGACGGGTTGTTTTGTCTGAATTTCCGAGCCGACCGCGCACGCGAGATTTTGGCGGCCAT
>PIVL01000646.1 GCA_003354145.1 Paracoccaceae bacterium | reverse complement strand
CGCGTGCCTTTTCGAGCTTCTGCTCCATCTCGGCTAACTCGCGGTTTTGCTGCGTTACGGTGTCAGTCAGCGCCGCAAGGCGGCTTTCCTGTTCGCGGGTGACTTTCTGGGCCTCGGCAAGTCTGGCGTCCTGCGCAGTGGTGTCTTCGGCCTTTTTGAGGGCGTCGTTCAAGGCGCTGATTTTGTCGGAATGGAGGTCCTTAATCACAGCAAGCTGCTGACTGCGTTCTTCATAGGCATTGCGCAGTTTGCCGGTTTTCTTGCGCTGGATGTTCAGAGCCTCGATCGCCTCTTTGGCTTCCTGGCGGAGGTGATCAAGTTCTTTTTTCTGGCTTATACGCGCGCTGTGCTCATGTTTGGCAAGGTGGGCGTTGACATGGGCCTTGCCCAGACGAAAGAACACTTTCTGAACTTCGGAATATCCCGGAACCCCAAGCTGCAGGCGCGACAGACGTTCCATCCGGGTGGGAACCTCGGGGCCTAGCGCCACGTCGATGCCATTGCCATGACTCAAGGCAAAGTCGATATGCTTGATGCCCAGCTGATCCAGACAGGTTTTGCGGGCGGTGGCCAGATTGGGGTTGGATACGCCATGGATCAGCAGCACGCTGCGCGGCGACAGCTTGTCGTGCCAGATGGCCAGATCATCAGGCAGGCGGGCCAGATCGAGATAAAGCAGATCAATGCTTTGGGGGCCAAAACGGTTTGCAGCTGCGGCATGTGGTTCTGTCAGCAAGAAGGAAAAGTCTTCGAAATTGTCGATGTTGTGGCTTTTGATCACAGAATCGGGGTCGTCAGGTGCGACGTTGAAACAGCGGGTTTCCAATGCCAGCCGCTGTACGGCCTGACACATCGCAAAATAGGTTTCGGCGGTTTTAGCGGTATCATTCGCCAGCGACACCAGAACCTGCGGTGCGGCACTTTCGACGGTCCAGAACAGAAACGGCAGACAGTCGATTGCATCGCTGCCGGTCAGATAACTGGCTTGCCAGAACAGGCTTTTTGACGAGAGCGGTTGAACAATATCAAAGGCCTCGGGCAACATATTGCCTTGGACAGCTGTTATCTTGGATGCCATGAGGGAATGTCCCTTTCTGTTAAAATAGGTGGCATGACCGTATATGACGTTACGCCGGGGGCTGTCTGCCGTCACCATTGTAAACGGATCGGGCCAGGTTAACCCAGAACGAATTTGTCAGATCATTGCGAAAGGCGATGTCTTCGGGCAATTCAGGGTCGCTGAGTGCGAAACCGGGCTGTCGGGTGGCCAGGCGCTCGTGCAGCGCATCGTTCCACGGGGTGACGAGCTTGTGCAATTGGTTGATTTCTTTGCGTACATAAAGCGTGGT
>PIVL01000303.1 GCA_003354145.1 Paracoccaceae bacterium | reverse complement strand
CGAGTTGGAACTGGCCCGTACGCTGGAACTGCGTGACCGCAACAGTGGTGTTGTCACCCAGCAGGAAATTGACCGCCAGTCTGCGCTTGTTGACACGCGCGCCGCATCGCTAAAAGCAGCTCAGGCCCGGCAGAAAGAATCAGAGGCACGGCTGGACGAGCAGTTGCCGGCAAAGCGTGAAAACGCCGAAGCCAATTTACGTCAAGCAGAGGTCGAACAGTCTCTGACGATTGTTTATGCAGGAACCTCGGGTACAATCCTTCAGTTTGCGTTGAAAAAAGGCGACTACATCAATCCGATTCTGCGCCCTGCCGGGATACTCGTGCCCGACCGCAAGGAATTTGATAAAGTGCAGGCTGGTTTCAATCAGATTTCTGCGCAGGTTATCAAACCGGGAATGCTGGGGGAAATAACCTGCATTTCCCAACCATACACGATCATTCCGATGGTTGTCGTTAGCGAACAGTCGGTGATTGCCGCCGGTGCGATTCGCCCGTCTGATCAGCTTGTTGAAATCACTCAGAGAGCTCAGCCGGGTACGCTCACCATAGCGATGGAACCACTATATCCCGGTGGGATCGACAAGGTTATGCAAGGCAGTAAATGTATTGCAAATGTCTATACCAGCAACCACGAATTGATTGCCTCAGGTGAGGTCAGCGGTGGCAAGGCCCTGCTGCTGCACGCGATTGATGCGGTGGGTCTCCTTCATGCGCTTATTCTGAGGATTCAGGCTATGTTCCTGCCGCTTCAAACGCTGGTCTTTAGCGGTCATTGATGCCAGTTGATATAAGCGTTTGGGGACGGGCAGGCAGCGCTGGGAACTGCAGGCGGAATTGACCTGCAAAATGAAAATTGCGGGCTTGCGCCGGTCGGCGCGCGCGTTATTGTGTGCCGTAGTATGCGGGAGAACCGGATTCCTTGTTTGGAGCCGGTGCCGAAGGAGCAACCGCCCCGGAAACTCTCAGGCAAAAGGGACCGCTTACTGACCAAGACTCTGGAGAGAGGTGCCGCGCACCCGCCGAAGGGATAACGATCTCAGGCGAAAGGACAGAGGGGGCATCGCACGGCGCGCAGCAGCGCGCCGCATTGGGATGCCGGATGATTTTTCAAATCTGATAGGCCAGAGATATGGGACGACAGGGCATGACTGATTTGCGTATCACTCCATTGCATGGGTTGCATGTTGAACTTGGCGGCAAGATGGTGCCGTTTACCGGCTATGACATGCCGGTGCAGTTTCCTGCGGGGATTATGGCGGAACATACGCACACGCGCACCAAGGCCGGGCTGTTTGACGTTAGTCACATGGGGCAGGTTATCTTGGGCGGCGCGCCCGTTGAACAAATCGCAGCGGCGTTTGAGGCATTGGTACCGATGAATGTGCTGGGGCTGGGCGAGGGGCGTCAGCGCTACGGCCTGTTTCTGAACGAGACGGGTGGCATACTGGATGATCTAATGTTCGCCAATCGCGGTGATCATCTGTTTGTGGTGGTCAACGCCGCCTGCAAAGAGGCCGACGTGGCACGGATGCGCGCGGCTTTGGAACCTGCGATCAGCGTAACCTATATTGAAGACCGCGCGTTGTTGGCCTTGCAGGGACCGGCGGCCGAGGCCGTTCTGTCCTCTTTGAATCCGGCAGCTGCAGACATGCGGTTCATGGATGTGGCAACGCTGACGCTGAACGGGGCAGAATGCTGGGTTTCACGATCTGGATATACCGGCGAAGATGGCTACGAGATCTCGGTGCCTGCGGACGCGGCGGTTGACCTTGCGCGCACGCTATTGGCGCACGGCGATGTGATGCCAATTGGACTGGGCGCACGGGACAGCCTGCGACTTGAGGCTGGGTTGTGCCTTTATGGACATGACATTGATACAAACACGTTGCCTGCCGAGGCCGGGCTGATCTGGGCGATCCAGAAAGCACGCCGCACAGGTGGTGAGAGGGCCGGAGGCTTTCCAGGTGCAGATGCTGTACTGGCGCAAATCGACGCCGGGGCCGAGCGAAAACGCGTTGGGTTGCGCCCCGAAGGTCGCGCCCCAATGCGCGAAGGTGTTGAAATTTACGCCGGAACCGAAGGGGGCGAGGTGATCGGGCGGATCACGTCCGGTGGCTTTGGACCCACAGTGGGAGGACCGGTCGCAATGGGTTATGTGCCCAGCGATCTGAGCGCGCCGGGAACCGTGGTTTACGGAGAATTGCGCGGTAAAAGACTGCCGCTGACAGTGACAAAGCTTCCCTTTGTGGCCGCTGGATTCAAACGATAATACAACAAGGAAAAAACGATGAAATATACTGAAGAACATGAATGGCTGCTTGAAGAAGGCGATCTGATGGTTGTTGGCATCACGGCCCATGCTGCTGAGCAACTTGGTGACGTTGTATTCGTTGAACTGCCCGAGGCAGGCACCACGGTGACCAAGGACGAAGAGATTGTGGTGATCGAAAGCGTCAAGGCAGCATCGGATATTCTGGCTCCACTAGACGGCGAAATCGTCGAGGTTAATCCGGCGCTTGAAGACAATCCAGGGCTGGTGAATGAGGACGCAACAGGTGCGGCCTGGTTCTTTAAGATGCGGGTGTCAGATGCAGCACCTTTGGCGGACTACATGGATGAGACCGCCTATAACGCCTTTATTGGCTAGGGGCTAACCAAGCGCCGGAGAGACTCCGGCAGCTCTTTTTGGAAATTGAATAGGAGCGCAGAGCGCTCCGAATGGGGTGTGTGATGACGTTCAAACCAATTGACTATTTGCCGTATGATTTTGCCAACCGTCGCCATATCGGGCCGTCGCTCAGTGAGATGGCGAAAATGCTGGAAGTGGTTGGGGCCGAAAGTCTTGAGGCATTGATCGACGAGACATTACCTCCAATCATCCGTCAAAAAGAGCCGCTGGATTTTGGCAAGGCCAAATCAGAACGTGAATTGCTGTTTCACATGCGTCGGGTTGCGGACAAGAACAAGGTTCTGACCTCGCTGATCGGGCAAGGATATCATGGCACAGTGACGCCGCCTGCAATTCAGCGCAATATTCTGGAAAACCCGGCTTGGTATACGTCTTATACGCCTTATCAACCCGAGATTTCGCAGGGACGGCTTGAGGCACTGCTGAATTTTCAGACCATGGTCAGCGATCTGACCGGGTTGGAAATTGCCAATGCGTCGTTGCTTGACGAAGCCACTGCCTGCGCCGAAGCAATGACGATGGCGCATCGGGTAGCTAAATCAAAAGCCAATGTATTTTTTGTCGATGAAAACTGCCATCCGCAGAACATTGCAGTCATGCAAACGCGCGCCGCTCCTTTGAATATTGAGATCATCGTCGGCAACCCGGATGATTTGGACGGATCAGCGGTATTTGGTGCGATATTCCAGTATCCCGGCACACATGGGCATTTGCGTGATTTCACCGGAGAGATTGCCGCACTGCATGAAAACAAGGCGATTGGCATCATATCCGCAGATCCGCTGGCACTGACACTGCTTAAAGAACCCGGTGCAATGGGCGCGGATATTGCAGTTGGTAACACGCAACGGTTTGGCGTTCCTATGGGCTATGGTGGTCCACATGCGGCCTATATGGCGACCAAATCGAAACTGGCGCGCTCAATGCCGGGGCGCATTGTCGGGGTGTCGATCGACAGCCATGGCAACCGGGCCTATCGGTTGTCACTGCAGACGCGCGAGCAACATATTCGCCGTGAAAAGGCGACGTCGAATGTCTGTACTGCGCAGGCTTTGCTGGCTGTAATGGCGTCGTTTTACGCCGTGTTTCATGGGCCCGAGGGGCTGACGGCAATTGCACAGCGTATTCATCGCAAAACGGTGCGCATGGCGCGGGGGCTTGAGGCTGCAGGCTTTAAGGTAGAGCCCGAACACTACTTTGATACCATCACCGTGGACGTTGGCCTTTTGCAACGTGGTGTGTTGCAGGCGGCTGTGCGCGAAGGTTTGAACCTGCGCCGCGTTGGCACATCCAAAGTCGGGATTACGCTGGACGAAAACACACGGCCTGCAACGATCAAGGCAGTCTGGCGCGCGTTTGGAATCATCATGGAGGTGGACAATGAAAGCTCCGAGTATTGCCTGCCGGAAGAGCTGTTGCGCACCTCTGAATTCCTGACCCATCCAGTATTTCATATGAACCGCGCTGAGACCGAGATGATGCGATACATGCGGCGTCTGGCGGACCGTGATCTGGCGCTTGACCGTGCGATGATCCCGCTTGGGTCTTGTACGATGAAGCTGAACGCAGCCGCTGAAATGATGCCGATCACCTGGCCGGAATTTTCGCAATTGCATCCCTATGTACCGGACGATCAGGCACTGGGTTATCGAGAGATGATAGACGATTTGTCGTCCAAACTGTGTGACATCACCGGATATGACAAAATTTCCATGCAGCCGAATTCAGGTGCGCAGGGTGAATATGCCGGGCTGCTAAGTATTGCTGGCTGGCATCGTGCACAGGGTCAGGGTCATCGGGATATCTGTCTGATTCCAATGTCGGCACATGGCACCAACCCGGCCAGCGCGACGATGGTGGGCTGGAAAGTCGTGCCGGTTCAATCGCTTGAGAACGGAGATATTGATATTGACGATTTCCGTGCCAAGGCTGAATTGCATTCAGAAAACCTTGCCGGATGCATGATCACCTATCCCAGCACTCATGGCGTGTTTGAAGAATCCGTGATGGATGTCTGCGCGTTGGTGCATGAACATGGTGGGCAGGTTTATATTGATGGTGCCAATATGAATGCGATGGTTGGCCTTGCGCGTCCTGGCGATGTCGGGGGGGATGTATCGCACCTGAACCTGCACAAAACGTTCTGCATCCCTCACGGTGGGGGTGGTCCCGGCATGGGACCAATTGGGGTGAAATCGCATCTGATCGATCATTTGCCAAGCGATCCTGAATGCGGCACCCAAGGGGCGGTTTCTGCTGCGGCCTATGGCTCGCCGTCATTGCTGCCTATCTCATGGAGCTATTGCCTGATGATGGGCGGCGAAGGATTGACGCAGGCAACGCGAGTAGCGATTCTGAATGCCAACTATATCGCGACACGGTTGCAGGGGGCATTTGACGTGCTGTATCGCGGCAAAACGGGACGGGTGGCGCATGAGTGTATCATTGATACGCGACCCTATGCAGATAGCGCCGGGGTGAGTGTCGACGATATAGCCAAACGTCTGATCGACAGCGGGTTCCACGCACCAACGATGAGCTGGCCGGTGGCAGGCACGCTGATGATCGAGCCGACGGAGTCAGAGACAAAGGCTGAACTTGACCGGTTTTGCGATGCTATGCTGGCGATCCGGGCCGAGATTGTTGAGATCGAGGCCGGGCGCATGGACACTGAGAACAACCCTTTGCGAAACGCGCCGCATACGGTTGAGGATCTGGTCGGAGACTGGGAGCGACCCTATAGCCGCGAGGCGGGATGTTTCCCTCCGGGGGCGTTCCGGGT
>PIVL01000645.1 GCA_003354145.1 Paracoccaceae bacterium | reverse complement strand
AATCTGTCTTTAAGGAGGCGCTGTCTGCCTGCAAATCATCATAGCGCACCGACATGCACCAGATCGTCCAGCCCAGAATAAAAATGATGCAGATAAGGCTAAGGCGGATCATTGGGCCAACGCCTCAAAGCACACCGCACGCTCTGCCCCGCGTCTGTTGCTCAGCCCTTTGACAACCATACCTGACGCCCGGTTCCATCGGGGTAGCTGGTTGCAGGCTCCGATCAAGTCGCCAGCATTGGCCTTGCGGACGAGCGTTGAATTACACGCCGCGCCTGTTCCAACGTTGTAGGACCAACTTGTAAAAGCCACCTGGGCGCCGATAGGGATAGTGTTCAGCGTGGGCAGGCACCGCTGCAAACCTCTGTGGAATTGCGTAACCGCCTTGATAAGCATACGCTCACATTCAAGTTCTGTGTAGACGTCGCCCAACTCGACACCGCGCGTCTCTCCGTAGCACACGGTCGGAATATTCCCAGCTAGAGCATCCGGATAGGCTTTGGTGCGCAACCCTTCCCACGGTCCAATAAATGCCGCCGCAGCGATACACACTGCCGCTGCCCCGCCGACCGTCCGTTTACGCATCCGCACGGCACCGCTTTCGTCTTTTAAGAAGCTGTCCATCCCCGGCTGCCAGAGTAGACGCGCAAAGATAGCGATGAAATTGGTTAGAGCCAGAATGCCGCCAAACTGCACGTTCGTGAGGTTCAGCATTCCCGGCGAAAGCCAATCGAGAAATATAGGAAGCACGGATAACAACGCGCCCAGCACCATGAACCACACCGACCATGCGCCAGTGAGAATTTGTTTCCAGTTGTTTGCGAGTTTCATGTGATGTCTCCAATGCTTGAAACCCCGCTGGCGGCGGGCTTGGTGAATCGCTGCAAAACGCTTAGGTTGGTCGCGTTTTAACAGAGAGGTTTTCAGGTGATTGACCCAGACAAGCCGATGCGCGTTAATGTCCAGAACAGCACCGTTCTAAAGTTAGAACCGGCTATTATTGGAGTAACTGGCGGGCTTTTGAGGGCGCTTCAGACTGTGGCGGCTCATGCGGATTCTATGGCCCCCGACCAAAGCTGGCGGTTACGCGCATATCGCGATATCTTTGAAGACTTGTTCGCCACAAATCACATGGGGACAGGTTCAGCCCCCGAAAAAGAAATGCATAAAGCGCTTGAACTTATTGGGCATATTCTTGGCGTTGAAAACCTGCCCTGAATTTGTCTCAACACTAACTCGGTAGAATGTTGCTTCGCCGCAGTCAGGACAAATCGAGCATCCGCGTGAAATGATGTGATTCTTGTGATTGCACATGAAATGTCTCCAATGCTTGAAACCCCGCAGGCGGGGCAGTTG
>PIVL01000302.1 GCA_003354145.1 Paracoccaceae bacterium | reverse complement strand
CTGGCCCCCGTCTGACAAGCCGTCATATGCGGCCTGTTAGCGTTAAATAGGCATATGCTGCTGTTGCACAATACAGGGATTGCGCAATGCTGCTATGCAGCATTTGCATGGGAGGATTACCGAGTGGGTGATGTCAGAAGGAATCCGGTTGAGGCGGATGGGGAAGTTGAAGTGGTCCTGCCTTTCTGGGCAGGTTTGTGGCAGAGCTAAAGTGTATCGGGCCACGCTTGCCGCCCGTTTGCGTTTTGGTCAAATCCGCTCAAAAAAAGATCATTGCCTTGCCACAATCCAAATTGTTTGTTCTATTCCAGATCAACCTAAAGGAAAGATGCGTATGGATGTTGATGCATCTAGATTGAGACATTTGGCAAACATGCTCAATCAAGCGACTGGAAATTCATCGATTGTCGACAATGTTCTCCAAAAGGCAAATTTGTCGAGAAAGGATGTCGCTACAACATCCAGAACCGTCGATCCTCAGAAAGAATGCCATTTCGTTCGAGAAGCCTGCGATGCTTTGGGTGACCCAACATTTGGTGTTCGGGCTGGGTTGTCCATGATGCGAACTATAACTGACACGAACTTCCGTCCTATCGAAATCCGTTTCGACCATGAGGCGAAGGCGTCGACCAAGGAAATTCTGAGATTAGCCGAGTTCCCCGTCGTATTTGGAGCCGAGAAAATGGAAATTGTCCTCTCACTTTCTTCACTTGATCTGCCTGTGCCGACTTATGATGTAAACCCTAGACGACATCTAACCGAACTTGGCGACCGCCTGCTTCAAGATCAGCCCAATCCCAACCCTAGTTTGCGTGCAAAAATCGAAGGCTTACTGGCCAGTAGCCTTCCAGGAAGACTGGTCCCGGCTGATGAAGTCGCGTCAAACCTTGGAATGAGCAGAAGGACTTTTGCCAGACGTCTGAAGGACGATGGTTTGAGTTTTCGCGGGATCGTAGACGACTTGCGAAGCGATTTGGCAAAAACCTATCTAAAAGGAGGCTTCAGTATTTCAGAAATATCGTTTTACTTAGACTACACCGACCAGGCCGCGTTTTCGACAGGCTTCAAACGGCGGGCGGGAAGCAGCCCTTCCGACTTCAAAAACTCACGAAAGTAGAATGGTTGTTTTGGCAAATTTTAAAACGTACCTGTCCTTAATTCGCACGCAAGATATTGCGAGTTGTCACACTTCTGTCGCGAAGCCTCGAGTGAGGCAAATCAATCGCGTTGGAAAGAACAGTCATGAACTATCAGAACTTGGCACTGGGTGCCGAAAATTGCATCTGGGTGAGGATACCTGAATGACCCGCCTGACCGAAATGGAAGCCTTCACCAATGTGGTGGATCAAGGAGGTTTTACCGGTGCCGCTAGAAAAATGGGAATTTCCAAATCTGCAGTGTCCAAACACGTCTCAAGCCTTGAAATCCGACTTGGTGCACGGCTGTTGGACCGAACTACTCGGAGAGTAAGTCCAACTGAAATTGGATTGGTCTACTATGATCGCGCCCAGCGTGTCCTGAATCAAGCTGTCGAGGCTGATGCACTGGTCACGTCCATGCAATCCGCTCCTTCTGGATTGTTGCGCATAAGTGTGGCAACTGATTTCGGTGTCAATCTCCTGTCACCAATCCTAGGAAACTTTCTTGCCGATTTTCCAGACATCAGAGTGGATATGGTGCTGCACAATCGACATGTCGAGCTGATTTCTGAAGGATTCGACATGGCTGTCCGCGTTGGTGAGATGGAAGATAGCACGCTAAGGGCAAAAAAACTGGCCGAAACAAACAAGCGGATGATCGCTTCGCCTGAATATTTCGCCAGATTTGGGCGCCCGAAAAAGATTGATGATCTTAACTTACACAAACTGCTGCACTATTCGAACCAATCCAGCGGTCACGTATGGCGTCTAACGGCCCCTTCCGGAGATACCCGCCAAGTTCGAACAGCAGGATGGCTTACAGTAAACGATGGCAAGGCACTTCTCAACGCAGCGGTTTCTGGCCTTGGAATCGCCTATTTGCCAAGTTTTCTATATAAAGATGCATTGACAAAGGGGCTGGTTGAAATTGCAATGCCCAGCCTGCCAGTCGAGAAAGAAGGCATTTACGCAGTCTATCCACCTGGTCGTTTTACGCAGCCCAAGGTCCGAGCCTTCATCGAATACTTGGTCCGTACTTTCCGAAAAAAAGACGCCATGGCTGCGTAGCAGTCTTTGTGATCGAGCCGAGCACAATGTACGCGCCGAATGAGCGGAATACGCTGATTGCACTGGTCTCATTCGCTCGGGTCTTGATCAATGCCGGACTGTGGGGTCCCGTCCACGGCGATGGTACGGTACTTTGCGTAACGCTTGATCCCGTCATCCCCATTAAAGAGAAAGGGTGTCTTGCAGTAGTAATGTAAGTTGTGGAACGACGTCGCTTGACGTCGCCCAGCGGATTGAGAGGCTTCTAGCCCCTCGGGGTAGCTGCGATTCTACTCCCTGTACTCGATACCGTATTTTTCGCCGCGCATATTGGCGAACTTCAGAAAGCTGACAGCCGACCCAAAAAGGCTTGTCTCTCCGGTGTTCATTTCAATATCGAACGGGCTCTTAAAATGGTGGTCGGATAATTTGATTGACAGACTGCGAATGCAGTTCATCGCATCGTCAAAGAAGGTTGCCGACCCATGACGGATGCGGACCGGAAACTCACGGCCCGGCGCGAAGAACGCGTGCTTTGGAAAGTCCGGATCATCGACGACGCGCAGATTGCCGGTGGCAGCGATGCCGTTGTTGTGGCTCATCCGTTCCCGTTTGGGAAAGCTCAAGAACACTGCCAGCATAAGGCCGAACAGTCTGGCGTATATCCAAAGTACCAACTTGTCAGCGAAACGGCGCAGCCAGAAAGAAACGACCGGGCCGGGTGATTTATGGGTACCGGCACTCATATGTTGGTCCTCGATTCAATCGAATCCACGTCAACCCCGAGAGATGTCAATGAGCGTTCAAAAGTGACCCGGTATCAGCGTTTAAAAGTGACCCATCCGACAAGAGGCAATGCCAGCAGGCGAGCTGCCCCAAATAGCGAGATCGTCGGCTGGCTTTGTTTGCGCCGAGGCTTACTGGTTTCGAGACTTTTTGCTCTGGGCGAAGCGGAAGGATGTATTCCCCGTCTCAAGGATCGAGCAGTGATGCGTTACCCGGCCCAAGAGCGCGGTTGCCATCTTGGCATCCACTGACTGGCAGTCGAAACGCAGTTTCGATGAGAGGGGCCGAAGACCGAGACCCATTCACCGAACTCCAGGTTGGTAGTGATGTTTCGGCGGCAAACGCCGTAACGTCGGTCAAATCGGTCACGTCCAATTGACGGTAGACAAAGGCATCGAGATCTTTGGATGCAGGGGCTTCCTCGATGCCGGTGATTACACCACTTGCCCCGGCCTTTTTGAACGACCATGCGATAGCCGAACCGATGCCTGCGCGGCTGGCTCCGATTACACAAACATTGCAGCCCGAAAAATCAGGCGAACGGCGAATCATGATACACCTCCCGAGCAAAGACTTACATCGGTGCAACACCCCAATGCAATAGAAATTTCATTAATTGAAATTTCATTCAATACTTTACCCTGTGCGGCACGATGTTGTTGAACCGCTTTGGCAGGGGCAAAGTTCAGAAATCGTGAAAACACGCAATCTACCAAATGCGTGGCCAGGCCTAGTTCTGATCCATTCCAAATAGAAAACCATATCAAAGAATTGCCCCCGAGACCCGTTGCTCTAGGTCAGTCACAGTTCCAGTCAGTGCAACGGACACATCAGACAGCAAGTAAACAGCAAAGCGAGCGGCCTCGTCAGCGCTGACCAGTCGGCCCAACGGCATCTGTGATTCTGCGTCTTCAAGCCAACATTCACCATGCCCCAGAGTCACCGACTACATGTGATGTTCGCCCTCAGTCGCGACCCAACCTAAATTGATGCCATTAACACGAACACGCGCGCATCCATCTGGATCGCGATCGGTCAAAACCAACGCTCCCACATCGGAGTCCGCCGCACATTGCGCAATCGCCGCACCGATCCCGCTGGCCGCCCCAGTGACGATCACCACTTTGTCTGAAAGATCGACAATCAATTGCCGATCCTCGCCATGAAAGCATCCAGCTCTGCTGGGTCCATTTGGACCAGATGGCGTTCTTGCGGGAACGCGCCCGGTGCGGCTTCGCGATAGCGCGGAGCGCTCACCAATTCTGGTGGGACAGACGCGATGTCGATCAGCGCTGTTTCTGCCGCACGCGCTTCGTCCAGTGTGGAGTAACGCAGCATCGTCAGTTGCCGACAGCCTTTCAGCACCCGAAGATCCGCCACAGTTGGACATTTGCGTGTCATGCCAGTCTGCTATCCAATCTCTATCTCGATGCGGCCATCCCTCAGCCGTGCAGGATAGGTTCCCAGCGCCACACAGGCCGGTGATCGCATGGCGGCACCGGTCTGATAGTTGAACCGCCCATTATGCATTGGGCAATCAATGATTTCATCCATCACCAACCCATCGGCCAAATGCACCTGCTCGTGCGTGCAAAGCCCATCGGTCGCGAACACCTTAGCGTCCAGCGAGCGGCAAACCGCAAAGGTGCGCGCGCCGTGATCAAAGCGGATTACATCCTCCAGATCGATCTCTTCTTCTTTGCACACATCCACCCATTTCGTCATTTCACGTCCCTCTCCATCAGGCCCTCGCCACTTCGACATCGTGCAGGTCTTCGCGGTATGGTCTGGCTGTGGGAGGCAACGCGCGGCGCACGAAATACCCCGGCTCTTGTTGTTGCCGCAGCAAAGCACCCACCATTTCGACATAGGCGTTGGCAATGGATCGATTGGGCGCTGGCAGATCATCTTTGATTAACGCATGCAGCTTTGGCAGCGCATGATAGGGTACCATCGGGAACATATGGTGTTCGACATGATAGTTCATGTTCCAGTACAGCCATCGACTGATCGGATTGATACAGACTGTACGACTGTTCAGCCGGTGATCCAGCGTGTCCTCGGCCACCCCGCCGTGCTGCAACAGCCCCAACATCACCATATGCCAAGCGCCGTAAATACGTGGCCCCCCGATCAACATCAGCGGGATCAGGGACTGCAGGGCAAGCGCCAAACCCAAGGCCACAACATAGATTGCGATATGCACCCGCGCCCAGAACACAGCCTTGGGCAGTTCGGTTTCAGGGATGTAATCCCGTTCCTGATCCGACATCATACCCAGCGCGTTGCACATTAAAATCTGCAATCCCATCCAAAGCGCTGAGTCCCGCATGGCAGGCCCGTTGCGGCGGCGCATCAGCTCTTTCACCACTTTGCGCGGCACCTCAGAATGATACCACTGGGCCGACACCATCCCAGCATCAATTGCGCGCTGCCGTTCCGGTCCAGTCAGACTGTAGTCGCGTTTAGTCATTGTTGTGTCCAACACTGTCATCTGTCGCGATCTCCTGCGCCATAAAGCGAGGCGAATTT
>PIVL01000644.1 GCA_003354145.1 Paracoccaceae bacterium | reverse complement strand
GCTGCTGTCGATCAGGACGGTGGGGTTATGGAAACCGTCACCGCTTGTAAAATCAACGCCGTTGACGAACTCCTGAACCACCTGCCAGCCGGTGCCGTCGTTGAACTCCACCACAAAACGCTCACTGCCTTCAAAGCTTTCCGCCCGGTACCAGAACTTAACTGCAATCTGCGTGTAGGCGGACAGATCCATCGGGTCGGAATAGAACGAAGCTGAAACACCGGTATTGTCTTGAATGCGTGCGGTCATAACGCCACTGTGCGCGTATGCGGCATCTTTGTCAGTGAGGCGGCAGTCGTTGCCGCCGTCAGTGTAGATACCCCAGCCCGACTCAAAGTCATTGCTGTCGATGAGGTCCCAGATCGCGACCCGGGAAAACACCAGCCCGCCGTCAACGTTGCGGAAAGCCAGGGTCAGCATGTTATCACTCTCCATGTTCAGGGTGACGTGGATGCCGTGGTGCTTGTCCGGCGTCATAATGGTTGTGGCAATTTCATCGTCACAGGCCTCGGTGTTGCAGGCCGCTATTTTCACGTCGGCAGGGCCCCATTCCCGGAGAAGCTGGTACGCCATAACCGGCAGCCCGCTGTCAGGCCGGTAGATCAGATGGGGGTCCATGGAACCTGCGTCGTAATCGTCATAGGCATCGATCATGGTGACATCCGTGCTGTTGCAGGCCGGGTCGTTACAGCGCAGTAACGCGAACATGTTTGCACCCACTACAGGCCCCCCAAACTCATAGACCTGGTACATCAGGGTCATGGCCGGATTGCCGTTCTTATCAAAAGCGCCGCCTCTGATGCCGCCGCCATTGCTGGGCAGGGTCCAGCTATAACCAAAGAGACCATCGAACAGATCGTCGAACTGGTTGACGTCAAGCAGCGCAACTGTCGTAGCAGTGCAGTCCTTGCCGCCGTCGACGTTCAGAACACATTCGAAATCGGTTGATTGAAAGTCATCTGGCCAGCCATAGTCATTGGTGCCAGACATGACATGGGTCACCGTGCTGACGGTATCACTGCGTTTGGCATCGAGAATAATGTGCTGGGTCATGTCATCGAAAAGTGCGCCCGCTGGATCACAGTATTGGCCATTGTCACAATCGAAATAATCGAACCCTTTATTAATTCTTTCCATCAAAACGATCGGCGCGTCATTTTCTTCCGGTTTCAGAAGAAGTCCGGATTCTGTTAACTGTGCAATATTTTGACCATATTTCATGGGCGCCGCCGGCGGATCGGGTTCAGTTGTCCAATTCCACTCTGTGGGGTTGGCGCATGTTGTCGGGCCGCACTGGACATAGGTGTAATACCCTGCTGCGGAATAATCAAACAGACTCGCGATGAAATTGGGTCTGCCCGCGGTA
>PIVL01000026.1 GCA_003354145.1 Paracoccaceae bacterium | reverse complement strand
CATCTTTTGGTTTCTGCGCTGCCTTGGCTTGTCGTCAAAATCTGCCTTGTCATACCGCCGAAGCAAATCATCTTCCGCGCCGGTTCTGGTTTCCTTGCCCCTGATCTCATCAACCAGTTTACTCAGGCTATCATCCAGTTCATCAGCAACCTTGCGCCGCTTACCGAAGTCAATTGTAACCAGTTTCCCGCCGGGCATCTTCGGATAGATAGCCATGGCTTCATCAAAAGCCTTCCGCTGTTCCGGGAGAATCGTTCCGCCAGCCACCGTAATGGTGTCACCTGTGCCAAGGTCTTCCATGCCTGCGAACATCTCAAGAAACGCTACTACCTCCTGTGCAGGGCTCAGGCCGGGCGCAACAGGCGGCAAAGGAATGATGGGCTCGCCGTCTTCCGTATATTCAACAGGGGGAGCCGGGGGAACCTCAACCGGTGGCGGTTCAAGGAATTCACCACCAGGCGGCAGACCTTCATAACCCGGCCCCGGGAATTCAGTAGCTGCAGGAACCTCCCCCATAGGGGCACCAACCACAGGCCCCGTTGGCGTCATCGGGATATCTGCCGGCTCCCCGGGCGGCATCTCAGGAGGTAGCTCAGGGGCTGCGCTCATCTCAGGCCCCGGCGGCAATTCCGCTGTGCCAGGGGGTAGCTGCAGGCCTGACATATCCACGCCGGCATCCGGATCAAGACCGGTAACCGTATTGGCTGATGCAGGAGCCACGCCAGCCGCAGCGGCGTCAATGGCTCCCTGTGGGATATCCCCGGGGGCTTCCCGCTCCTCAGGAGGAATATAGGTTTGTTGATAATAGGCAACATTCTGCAATGACGGGTCCAGCTGGGTTCCTGTCAGAAGGCCAACCTTCATCCTTTGTTGATATGAAAGATCCGCCCCGATTGCGCTTTCATAGACTGACTTTGTAATCTCCGCTGCAATGTTGGGATACATGGCCCGCAGCGCTTCCATGTGGTTTCGGGTAAGGCCGCCCTCTTCTGCCAGAACCTTAATGCTGCCGGGATTCATGGCAACCATGGCCTTGTCTTCCCATGCCTTCATAGCCATTCCGGAAGGGTTCCACTTCGCAGGCTTGCCAAACGGGGATTGAACAGGCTCCAGGGGCATCTCATCCAAAATATACTGGATGACCTGAACAGCCTTGCCCTGCAGCGCAGCGGCAATCTTAGGGGCTCCCCCCTCCCTGAGCCCAAAGGTCATCTCCGTCAGATAATCAATCAACAACTCCGGGTCCTGCAGGATTTCCTCAAGCTTCGTTCTCATCTCCTTGAGCAGTTCACCATTGCTTTTTCCCTTATGTTCAACATCATGAGATTGATAAACGCCCTTTCTCATGGTGAATCGGATGCGGTTAGTGATTTTCTGCCGGGATTTTCTCGCAAGAATTTCAGCATTCAGAGTGGTCAGGTCTTTGGCAAATTTATTCATGCGGGCCTCTGCCAGCAATATCCCCTGAAAGGGCTTTGCTCCTGCCACATCGGCCACCATCCTGAGCCCGCGCCCTAACACCTGATCCCCGGCAAATCCCGCTGCCATTCCCATGGCCCGCCAGATTGGATCCCCCTTGCCGATAGCATCGCCGGCAATCGTGCCCGCCAGAACCTTCCGGCTGCCCGCTGTGATAGGGTTGGTGATCCTGCGAAATGCGTTAACATCTCTAATTATATTATCGTAGTCGATATCTTTGGCCCGGGTGATCAGGTCATGAAGCCCTTCCATTTCGGGGACGCCCTGAGAAAACTCCCCCTTTGGCCTGTCAGCAAATTTGCCGGTCCTGATATCCCGCCCACCAAGTAGCTCCCCCTTTTTCAGCTTCGAAAGAGACCGGATAAAATTCTGATTCTCTTTCAAAAGGCCAAGGCTATCGGCCCCAGAGCTGGGAGATTTGAAGGCTTTAATATCATTCATCAGGGGCTTGATCTGCTTTGAAAGGGTGTCAAGCATGTATTGCTCGCGGATCCGCCCCGCTTCGGCAAGAAGGCCGGTTTCCTCTATGAAGTCATCGAAGACCTGGATATTGCCGCCCTTGGCCCTGGTGGCTGAGATATTGGCCAATGCCGATTCATTCACTCCCTTGGTGCCCGCGAACCTGTCAGCAAATTCCATAACCCTGTCGGTCTTCTGCCGCAGGGGGACCATGGCTATCTCATATTCCGGGACCAACCGGCCAAGGTCTGTGTTGACGCTGCGCCGCGCTTTTCTCAAAGCATTATTAAGATACCGGTTTACTCCTGTGCCATAGAAGGGGTCCCAATTGATATTATCCCCCATGTCCTGCATCAGCCTTTTGACTTCGGTCGGCTTTAATATGTTCCCCTCGATATCCCCGAGAATATTCAGCCACCGGTCAATCTCTTTCACGGCCGATGCCTTCTTGGCCGAGCCGGGCTCTTTCCCCTTAAAGACAAGCTTGCCCCGCTCCTGATGCAGATATCTGGCAAAGCGGGGTTTTGAATAAACGCGCCCCGATTGCCTGAGGATATCAAAAGCATTGTTGGACATATCGCGCATCAGCGCTTGCTCTGTCTTTATCGTGTCGTCAAAAGTCCGGGCGATTCCTTCCAGTTCCCTTGGCTGCCAGCCCTTATTAGCGTTTATCAACTCCTGAGAATCTTTGCCGGCCTTATAAATATCAGAAAGCTCAGTCAGGTATTGGTTGCGCCGGTTCAGGTGGTTGAGCCCTGCAAGGCTATCCGTTTTGATCTCATCCATACGGTTCAGATAGCGCTGCCAATCGTTGGCCTTTGCCGCTGATACCACCTGAAGGGCTTCCGCTGTCCGGCTCAAAGCTTCCGGAGCCCCGTCAAGGGTTTCCTGCACCTGCTTATTGAGCTTAAGCAGTTCATGACCCTCAGGCATTCTGGTCCCGAAAAACGGGGAAAGAAGGCCCCCCATCACACCACCGGCCTTGGCTCCCCATGTCAGGTATTCCGCCGCCGCGTCATGGTCCCCGTAGATAGATTCCGTAATGGCCCGGGGCATCATATCGGCGATTCCCTCAAGCGCTCCGGCTCCGGATCTTTCTATGAACCTGCCCGCAAATCCTTTGCCGGCTTCCCTCACAGCCGCATCAGAAAGGCCAAGCCCCTTCGCTTTATTGAGTAGCGCGGCCTTGTCAGCTATGCCCATCCCAAACTTTTTCATGGCCGGGTCGGATATTTTCCTGGCTTTATTCAGGAGCGGAATGACCGCTTTTTCGGTTGCTTTGCCCGCCAGCTTTGCCGCGCCCTTTGCGGTAGCCCGGTAGTAAAGCCCCCCCGGGCCCAAGACCAGAGAACCGGTGAAACCCAGCAAGTCCCCCATGCCGGCCGCCAGACCGTGGTCCTTTTTGACAACCTCTTCTCTGGCCTTTTCCAGGTCGGTCATATTATGATGACGGACCACATCAGGGATGCCTAACAAGAATTCGTTTTTCACAGAATTCCAGAAAACCTTGCTGGTCCCCTTAAATCCTCCCATGTCTTCCCGGTATCTTCTCACCTGATAGCCGGTCGGGGTTTCAACCCGCCAGCCGGCATCAATGGCGCTCCTCAACTCATCCGATTGGATATCGGCCGATTCATCGCCCCGCTGGATATTAACCCGCTTCCCTTTTGGATAGGCATAGCGGCCGTCAATAATCCCCTGATCAATATCATTGATTTCAGAAGGGTTTAAAACCGTCCTGGTCTTCGCATCATATAATTCAGGCATAGGCATCTTAAGGCTGCTTTCGTTTTCGGATTGTCGTTAGTCCTTCCGCTCCCCCTGCAAATCGCGCCCCTGTCAGATTTTCGCTGATCCCCTGAAAGAAATTGCCAAAGTTATGGAGCCTCTGTCCGAAATCGCCCCCGCTCTTGGTCAGGCCGGCCACAATATCATCCCCGTTTTCGGCCATCCAATCTTGGTATAACTGTTCCCGGTATCCCGGCAATTGGGCAGCAAATTGCCCTTGCTCCTGAGATCCGATAGCTGCGCCTGAAACAATCCGGCCATAATACTCAACAGCCCTCTTCGCAGCATCGGTATATGCCGTTGGGAATAATTCACCGGCTAAAGAAGTGGGATCAAAAGCGCTTTCCCCGCGCCGCAAAGCCGCCTGCATATCCAGCACAGCTTTCCAGCCGTTTTCAGATTGTACGTATCTTTTAAGGTTTTCCCCCCCAAGCTGTACCCCCTGGGTATCAGTAGCGAAGGGCGCGGCGGGTATTCCCCCCTGGCCACCGCCCTGAGCTTTGGTCAGGTATCTGGCGTCCTTTCTCCTGTTACCCTGAGCGTCAACACCGAAAAGCCTGAATGGATTATTCTTGTTCATCTCCTTCAAAGCTTTCTGGGAATACTCTCTGGCCTTCAGCCCAAGCCGGGCCTCAAGGTCAGTCAGCTTTGCTCTGGTCCCGATATCTGCAACCTTGAGCTTGTAAATCCCTACCTGTTGTTGAGCCTTCTGAAGGCCGGCAGCTATCCGCGCCTGTTCTGCGGCTTCATCATCTCCGATGGTCCGGCGCATCTTCTCAAAGTTTTCTTTGGATGCATTGTATCGGCCCTGCCGGTCTGTCCTCTTGAGCCTGGCATCATCCCTGACTTGCTTGACGATCATTTCAGCGGCAAGGTTGCGCCCTGTTCCCGTCAGGCCGCCGCCTATGGTGCCAAGGGCAAGGGCAATAGCCCCCATGATTTTCTGCCCTGTGGATGCCGATTGCCAGTAGGATTCAAAAGGTTTCTTGTAATCGCTTAGAGCCGTTTCAAGCCTGGTCACGTTTTCCGATTTGCGCTTTGCAATCTCCGTTAGATGTTCCTTACTACTCTCTAACAGAGGGTCAGCTGGCACATCAAGAGCTTCCAGCTCCCCCCGCAAGGCTGCAAGCTGTTCCTGGTAAGGAATCATGCCGGTGGCCAGATTCTCAGCTTCCGCCGCCTTTTGGGCATTGGCAGCCTGTTGTTCCTGGCTCAGGTCTGTGGTGAGAATCTGAGATTGGGCCTGTGGATCGGTGGGGATGCCGTCCGACGTCAGTTCCTCAGGGGGGTACTCGTGGTCAAGGTCAGGGGTAAAACCAGGGTCAGGACCAAGCCCGGTAAAGGTCGGGGCAAGGTTTTCCTGCAAAGCCAGGCTATCCTCATCAGAGACCGGACCACCAAAAGAAAAGCCGGGAGAATCTCCCGTTTCCTGCCCCGCCTGGTAGGCTTTGGCGGCATCGATTTCCTCCTGCCCCATGACCGTCTCACCAGGGGCAAAATCAGGCTCCGGCGCATTGGCTTCCATTGCCGCTATCAGTTCCGCGTCATAATCGGTACCGAAGCTTTGGACCGGCCCCGGCTCCGGCTCTTTACTTTGAAAACGTCTGCCCATTGTTTAAGCCCCCGCCATTGCCTGAGCGCCACCAGCAATTGCACTGGCCCCCGCCTGAGCATAGGCCCCTTTCAGTTTCTGGTCTGCCAGATATCTTTCCCACTCTGCTCTGCGCCGGCTTTCCGCATCGGCCGCGCCTAATTTATCGTAGCCAAGCTGTTGGTCAGCCCTTAGCTGTTCCCCCTTCATCCCTGCCCCGAGCAAATCCTTCTGGATGCCGGTCTGAGCCCCCATGCTGCTCATGGCAAATTGGTCTTTCTGTTGTTGAGCCTGCAGATTGGCCTGCAGGTTCGCCTGCCTGGCTCCCTGAGTCAGGCCCGCCTGAGATGTGGCAAGCCCTATGTCAGCGCCCCTGCCCTGCCCTGCGATGCCTGAGGCCAGCCCCGCCATTTGTTGCTGTTCAGCTAATTGCGCCATGGGTAAATCAGCCGCCATTTGCCTGTTGATATCTCCTGCCTGCCGTTGAAGCTGTAATTGCTGTAATCCTGCCCGGCCGCCCCGCTGGCTGGCTGCGGCTGCCACCTGACCGGCAAGGCCCCGCTCTGCCGCCCGCTTGTAGTTCATCGCGGCAAGGCTTGGGCCTGTCCCCATTGCCTGCCCCATCAGCCCCTGAGATAGCTGAAGTTGTTGCTGACGGAACTGGTCCTGAGGGCTCATGCCGATCTGAGCCCCGGTCATTTGCGGCCCCTCAACCCCCATGCGCTTCTTTTGCATCGCGGCATATTGAGAAGACAGGGCTTCCATTTCAGGGGAACGGAACATTTTTCTTTTCATCGCATACGGGTCAAAGGTAGCCGCACCAACGGAACCACCGCCCGGGCCGCCGCCGCCTGCACCGCCACCACCAACGCCGCCAATCATGTCTGTCATCTTTCGACGCCAGTCTGATGTGGCATCAAATTGGCGTGTGGTTTCATCGCGCAAGGCATCAAACTGGCGCTTGCCTTCCTTGTGGGCCTGCATGAAACCCCGCTTGGTTTCATCAAATGGCCGGTCTGCCGTCTGCTTTGCTTCCTTTGCCTTCTTTGCGGCGTGTTTGGCGGCTTCTGCAACCTTTCTGGCAGCTTTGCGCTTGGCTTTTCTGGCTTTCTTAGCGAGGGTAGAAAGCCCCTTCTTTGCACTCTTATGGGTCATCCCCCCGCCGGGCCCGGGACCGCCCGAGCCACCTTTGCCTGATAAATCCACAGCGGCCTGTTTCAATTTCTTCCCGATATCAGAAAGACTTGGGGCAGAGCCACCCCCGCCACCGCCGAATAATTGCCGGCCCGGGCTATAATTGGTGGGGAATTTAATTGCCATATCAACTTGCTCCTATAGATTTGAGGTAGGGCCGCCGCGCTATCTTGCCTTTCAGGCCAACCTCAAGCGCTAACCCGGTTATATCCAGACCCTCTCCGGATTCCCCGGTTTCTTCTGTCGTAACATCTTCAATGCTGAACCTGATGGCTGAACATTTCTGCCGGCTGAGATGTGCGCGGAAGAAATAGCTCAGGCTGTTTCCGCCAAATCCCGCGCCGGTCACTTCCCCAAAGGGCGACGCCGTCCCGAAGGTTGTGGGGCTCATCTGCGCTTCGGTGTCAAAGATATAATAATCCCGCCATGATTCTTCAAAGTCATAGCCTACCTTTATCCGGAGAATGTGCCTTGATTTATAAGTTCCCAAAATGGCGAACCGGCAGACACGCAGGAAGCCCTGTAAGCCAGCAAGTGATATCCAGCCGGTTTTAAGCCCAAGGCTGACCGTGGCTCCGGCGTCTTTGTATGTGTTGTCGTTTTCGAGGAATACGGTTCCGTCTTCTCTGATGTATGCGAAGGTGTTAATCCAGTTGACTGCGCCCTTGGCCTCAAAATTTGTGAACGTTGACCACCGCTGGAAAAAGTAATTGTAGACCAGAGCCCGTCCGTTAGTAACGTACCTGACTTCATTTGTATCGGGGTTGAGGACCGCTCCGGTAACAAGTAGCGCATTGCCATCTTCCACTCCTGCCCCGACATATGAGACGCCAAATCCGCTGGTCAGGGTATAGATTCCTTTGACAGATTTGAACATGAGCCCGTCTGGCATTCTGACGATAGATGTATGCTCGCTGCAGCCCACATCGATATTGATCTGGGTAGGGAGGGTGAACGAGCCACCACCAGTCGAATTCGGACCGTCCCCAAAGATATAGTATGGTCTGTCTCTTTTCCAGATGATGAATTTGTCGTCGAGGGTTGACACGGCTGTGATATCCCCGGATTTCGATTCAACCACATCTGAGAAGGTGTCAGTAAACTCAATCGGTACCCCTTCCTGATTAATCTTCGAATACCAGTAGGCCAAAGGATTTTCCAGCCCGGCAATCATGAGCCGCCCCTTGAAAGCTTCAAGGTAAGCGCATGCAGGCGGCTGGGTATTCTCAAGCACACCACCGGTAGTGTACAGAAGGTCATTATCGATGATATCCGCATCAGCAATATCGATATTGTAGGCCACCGTATCAGCTGTGGGATCATTTAAAACCGGGCTTGTGACTGAAGACACCCTGTAGAAAAGCTCCCCGCTGGCTTCGGTCATGAATATGGCAACGGTGATATCTCCCCTCGTGGTTACCCGAAGAGTTCCCACGGTCACATCAATCGACTCACTCCCGCCGGTCACCGTGACAGATTTCTGCAGAGAAGGAGCGCTGTATTGAATCTGCCCGTTGGCATCGGTCCACTCATAGACCGCTTTGATAAAGTGAATTCCGGGGGTATTCACCCCGGCAGCCCCGAGGGCAACGGTCACCGGCTCAGGAAACAGCGGAAATCCGAATTCCGTGACCTGTGCCCCGTCATATTGCTGCATGATCCCGCCAGCAATAAACAGGCTTCTACCCATTTCCTCAGTATTAAAGACGTTCACATTCCCGAAATCGAAAAGGGTATGAGCCTGCCCGCTTGAGGAAAAGGGGGCTGAATCCCCTTCGGAGATTAATCTGGTCCGGTTGGTGATAAGCCAGTGATAAGCATTGCCAACAGGAGTGACAGAAGACGGGCGCACCTTCTGAAAGGCTTCTCTGTACAGCTGCTTTCCGACCACCAGGCCATCCGATACCCGGACAATAAACCAGGTGGTCTGCAACCCGCTGACCGGCGAATAAATCACCTGGACATAGCGTTCCCCGCCCTGCTCAAAGGATTTTGACTGAAGACTGACAGACCGCAGGAGATCCGCCGCGCCGGATACCACCCCGAGTAGATAATCAGCCGCTCTGGTGTAGTTGTTGTCAGTTGTCCCGCCTGCGATGCTATAGCAAATAGTGCAGGCTCCCGTCGCCGCCGAATCCGGAGCCAGAACGATATGGGTTGCTGTGACCGCTTCGGCTTCTGTCGGGCCATCCAGTAGCGTGGCCGAACGGTTGGCGCGGGCCATTCTCACTGTGCCCGCTCTGCCCCAGCCCATCCAGATTTGATAAAGGTCATCCACTTCCACAGAGCAGATATCAGCTGTTTCAACAAAGGCCAGGGTCTGAGCCAGCATGGTCAAATCCTGATCAAACTGCACAAACTGCAATTCGGGAGTGGTATCCCTGTAAAACAAGACGATGTTTTCATCGGTCCCGATGGTGGATGTATCCCAGGCATCGGCTGCCCCAAGATCGGTGACAATGTTGCCCATGTCTTCAATAGCCGGTTCGAGGATGTGAAACCGCAGAGCTTTGATATTTGCTGCGCTTCTGATAAACAGATAAAGATATTGCCCGAGTGCTGCACATCTAAGCACATCAGCCGCTACCCCGCTGTCTTCATCATTCACGATGATTGTACCGGTGGAAATATCCTCAATTGAGTATCTGACCTGCCCGTCAGAATCCTGCCAGGCATACAGAGCGATACTGCCGGAGATAGCCATATCGCCTTCAGACTGCTCATAGGAATTCTTGATAATCTGTCTGGTCTTGATGATGGCTGAAACCATCGGGCCTTTATCCACCCAACCGGCAGAGCCCTGAGCGTAGGAATACAGCCGCTGCCCGGCATACATCAAAAGCTCATCCTGGTAGGTGGCTATCCCGTCTGCGCCGCCGTCGATGGCTTCCCCGAAGATTGTTTCGGTATTTGGTAGCTGATCATATCCCGGGCGCTTATCAAGCCGGTTGCCCTTCCTGTAGACCGCATTCCGCAAATCTTCCAGCTGACCCGGCTGCAGGCTCTTGGGGTCGGTCTTTGTATTCAGGCCCCCGGTGAGATCAATCGGGACCAGTTGTTTTGTAACAGGCATCGCATCCCCTCAAACAACATACCAATTACTACCCGCATCATTTATCAGATTGATTTGCCCGTCATCGGCATCAATAACATATGTGGTTTGTGTCTTATCAATGCGCTCCGTTGCAGGAGTATTAACGTTGATAGTAATGTTATTGGTTTGAGCATCGCTCCCTATATCTTTAATACCCAGCCACATGGAAGGTGTTCCGGCTGTAAGCAGATTAATAGTCTTAGCCCCTGTGCTGGAATCCACAAGCAAAACCTTCTGGGCATCGCTTGTAAGCACCGTGTAAGGGAAAGTGCTCAAAACCTTGGCAGTGACCGCCCCTGTCCCCGGAACAGCCAGAGCCCCGCCACTGGTGATAGCCACATTCTGCCCGGCGAAATTTCGGAAATACAAATCCCCGTTGAACGCCTGAATAGTGCCATTCACCGTCTGAAGAAAGGACGAATTGAACAGCCCGGCATACAGAGCCTGAATCAGAGCCTGGAAGTTGAAATCAACGGTACCGTCAATGTTCAGGCTGGCTGCCCTGACCTTCGCTCCCTGCCCATCCGTATGATTATGAGAATCAAGGATATCCTGCAGCGACTGAACCAACAGTTCTGCCCACTCCGGGCCTAACGTCTCGCCCACATCTGGTAAAACCATGCTCATCAATGGCGTGGTAGTAGTCATTAAAACACCCATAGCTTGAGATTTACGGCCGCCGATGCGGTTAGATTTAAAAATGATTTCGGGTTGTCTTTATTGGTCCGGTATACATCGGCCACCGCATCCTTGTCGATGACGATCCACCCAATAATGTTACGGCCGAGCCCATGGGTTATCAGCTTTGCCCCGGCCCCGGAAAAATTAACGTTAAGGATGTGCCCCGCCAGAATCTGCTTAGGGGCTATAGAATTCAGGGAATCAGACACCGCGTCCTGAACCTGGTCAAGCTTTACATCAAGATCATTTACACGCCGGTATGGCGTTACTTCTAAACTCAAAAGGAGTCAAATCCCGTCAGGTTTAAAGCCCGATCATCATAAGAGCTAACATCAGTAATCTGCTCAGGCTCCCCGGCATCCCTGTCACGGTCAAAGGATTCAATCTGGTCGGCAAGCCTGGCAATATCTGCATCCACCGCCGATGTATCCGATTCTTCTTTGATCAGACAGCGGCGGGCGAATTCGCTTACCACATAGTCTTCCCGGTATTGATTTGCAAAGGTCACCACCGTAGTGGTATCGGTGAACACCGTAGCCAGCGGGATATACCAGAGCCTGTAATCACCGGCCGCATTGTTGGCATCATCAAATAGAATCTGGTTGCCCCATAGCCTGTACCTTACGGGCGGATACATTCCCCAAACCGGCCTGTTCACGCGGTCCCGGTTCCGGTTCAGAAACTGGAACTTCCGGATAGGGAAAAATTCCCCGTTGTTGTCCTTATCAAGGCCCCGCATTTTGTAGAAGTCTGCAGGAAGGTCAACCCTGACCGGATCATTCCCGCCGCCTGGCACCGTGACAGTGAAGGAATACGGAGCCTGCACTACAAATTCATCTTCATAGATTGAAATCACCAGAGAGTAGAAGGTGCCATAGGCCGCATTGAGATAGGCCAGCTGCCTTTCAGGGGGGATAAAATTTGTATTCGCCATATCCGCCCGGTCGAGCCCGGCGTCTATCATCGCTTGAACTGTAGGCATCAATACCCCCTTGGTGAATTCACAGGGTCGTCCCCATAGTCATCCTTGACGGGGACCGGTACGCAAAGTGAAACAAACTTGGAGCCGGCAGCTACCGCAGCTTCGGCATCGCTTGCCTTCACCGCTGCGATGAAAGCCTGCATGACTGCAAGCTTCGCTTCTCCTGCCGATTCCCCGGTCATCTCTGTAATCGGGACGCCGTAGCCCAGGCCACCCTTCTTTCGATTGTCACCGAATAATAATGGAATGGACATACGGCCCCCTTTTTAAAGTGTTACGCTGGTGTTTTTAAGAGTCACTTCCCAATGCTGTGTAGACGTTGCGGGGTCAACCGCTGCGCCTGCGAAGTCGAGAAGCAAGACGGTTACGATTCCGGTGGTGGAAACATTGTCAGCTACAATCTGAACCTTTGCCACCCCCCCCGTATTCTCAACCATCTGAATCATTTTCAGGCCGGGATACCTGTCAGCCACAACCGCTGTGCCAACCGTATGGGAAAAGGTCAGGGTATACGCCCCGACACCCGTCCTGGTCACGGTAAAGCCTTTGGTTGTTGAGCTATCAATCGTAGTTCCCGCGCCGTCAGTGACCACATCAGCAAAAAGCTTGACGATTGCCCTTTCAAGGGTCAGGCCAAATTGATTAAATCTTCTGTCTGCCATTTACTTAATTCCTTTGGAAATGGCGGGAGGGCTTGCAGCCCGGTATTGACCCTCCCTGGTTAGCCGGCCGGGACCGGCATCAGATCAAAGGTCAGGAGAAGTCCAGACGGACACCATAGCCGGGACCACGACAACCCATGTTGCCATAGAAGCCGTAACGAACCTCAACACCATCGGCTGATGCCTGCCTGAGCATCTGCAGCCCATCGGTATCGATTACACGGACAGCTTTGCCAAGGGAGTAGCATTTAAACATGCCCATCTTGATCCCGAAGCCAAGGTTGTCAGGGCAATTGCGGTCAGGGAGAACCCGGATGGTGTTCTTGGTCCCGTCCACAGTGACGCCACGGAAGGACACTTTGGCATTAGCCTGCATGTCCACATACTGAACCTTGGAGCCCAGGGCTTTCTTCAGGTCAGCAAAGCGGTCATGACTGATGAAGTAATGATCAATGCTGAATCCACCCCGGCCGACCAGGGCTTCTCCGGCAATCAATGCCTCTTCAATGGGCAGGGAGCCCACAGCCAGACGATAGCCGGCCAGCCTTGTCACATCCACAGACCGGTCAACTCCAAAAAAGTTGTCCCCTGTGGTAGGGGCTGTTCCGGGGAGCCATGCCTGAAGGCCGGAGATCATCGTCTTAGCAGGAGATGCGCCGGCAGCCCGGTCACCATCAACATAGAGAAGATCAGACACAGCAAGGCCGGTGATAGCTGCAACGGAAGCAAGCTCAAGGGTACCGTTGCTCCGGTCAACTGCGACAATTTCCGATGAGCCGGTCCGGAGTGCAGCGGTATTTGAAGCCGCAGCTACCATGATCATGCCTACCTCGAAATTAGTGATATCTCCCGGGCTGGTCAGGGTCAGCGTATCGGAAGCAATGCCGGCAATGGTGCCACGGTCGCCGTAACCTGAGCCGTAAAGACCGAGCGCTACAGAATTGGTTAGTTCACGGATAGCGCCATCAATTTCGGTGGTGGCAGCTTCAAGGAAGGCCGCCTTGTCGCCCTTAGAGGCTTCAAGGGTTTCGTTGTCGATGGTGGCAATTGAGTAGTCCTTACTCCTCGTGAGTACGTAATCCTCAAGCTTGGAACTGGTTGCCGCGCCCCTGGTCTGAGCCGTGGCAAATGTCCGGCTCCGGCCCTGTGGATTCCCATAAATAAGGGGTATTGGCAAATTTTTGCCTCCGAACTGCTCGAATTTATTGATTAAAGCGTAGAAAGGGTTTTCCATGTAGGTCATATTCTGAACACGGTCATCCGTATAATAGGACTTCAGAGCCGCGTCAAAACTCGTCAGGTCTAAACTCATTTTCAATTATCTCCATAGGAGGGCGGAAAGGCCGCCCCCAAATAGAAATTTATTTGAAGACAAGCATTTCCGCAGCCGCCGCCCGGGCCTGGTCATCAGTCATCTCATTAAGATTCTGAGCCCCATGGCCGGACGTTGGCGTCATTTGATTTGATAATGTTCGCTGTTGTTGCGCTGGCTGCGCTGGTGGCTGCGGCGGTTGACGCGCCGGGTTGCCCTGGCCTAAGAAGGTTCCCCAACTTGTACCCTGGGCAATTAACTGGTCTTCGACATTGCGGGCGACCTGTTGCCAGTCGGGAGGAGTGTCAGATTCCCCGGCTAGTCTTTCCCACTCATCAAAAACCAGGCCGTGAGCTTTGAGCCCGTTGATATACGGATACTGTTCGGATGCCGCCGATAAAACTGAAGTCAATTCCGATTTCCAGCCCTCCCGGTTTCTATCAAACTGTTCCTGCTCACGGGTTTGACGGTCCTGAAGAATCATTTCCTCTATGGAATTGATCTTGTCTTCAGTCGTCGCCGGTTGATTCCTTTTATCTGCAGGCACAAATTGAGTCAACAGATTCGGAACATCTCCGGTTTGAAATAACGATACCATGTCATTGGGGTCAAGGGTACCGTTGGCAATGCCCTGTTTGATTTTGTCAATCGCTATCAGGTCAGCCTGCCTTTGTTTTGTGACCCGTTCCCGCTGCACCAGATCATGCTCACGGCTGTTAAGTGCATCAAATCGCTCACCTATCTGGTGATCCCCCCCAGCCGGTGCAGGTTGCCCCGGTGCAGGCGCTGCAGCCGGTGGCGTAGCTGATGCCGGTGGAAATAATCCGCTTGATGGCGCGGCCTGTGGTGTTGCCGGTGCAGGTTGCCCGGCGGCTTCATCTCCCATATCTCACTCCTTAGATGGCTTCGGGCGGCATGCCCTCAGGTGGTAGAACATCACCGGGAAGGCCCGGCATGGATTCAATTGGTATCTCAGCGCCCGGGGGCATCCCGCCCATTTCCGGCCCCAACATTTCTTCCGGACCGGCCGGCATTCCTTCCATCGGCATGGCTGCCATTTCATCTTCCGGGAGCGGTGGATTGATCAGGGCTTCAATGTCTTCCATGAAATTGATAAGCAGTTCCAACCTGTCTTCCGGGGCATTATCAACCTGGGCTTGCATGTAAACTTCCTGAGCCAATGCTCTGGCCAGTTCCAGATTCATGAATGGCTCAGGCGCTATATATCTGCCCTGGTTCAACATCGTATCCAGAATTTTCAGGATGATATCGGTAGCCGAATTCTTGCGGGCATTCACCTTTTTCAGGTCGGGGAAATCCAGAAGACTGCGGGCCTCTTCCTGCGAATAGAATCCGGCGTTCACCATTTCCATAACTTTCTCAAGCTTGCCGGATGGCTCACTAGGCAGGATGCCGGTCGGAAAGCATCTCATGATATATGCATCGTCAGGGATGAAAACATCTTTCCATTTGATCGATTCCATGAAATCAGCGCCCTGTACCCTTACCTGAAGGGTGTCGGGAATACCTTCTTTCCCGTCTCCTTTCATCTTTGTGAGCTTTTCCTGAATCTCTTTGGTGCAGTTGATGGTCTGCTTTGCCAGGCGTACAAAGAAATTTTCCCAGTTCAGCTGGACATCGGCGAACCTTTGAGATGCGATATCGTTAAGGGTCCTCATCCCCACAGCCGAGTCAACTCCGGCCGGCTTCTCTGCCGTGGCTGCCATGTGGCTGACCCCGGTGATTTCGAAAGCCTTCTGGTACAGCGTCTCGATGTGGTTATAAATTTCGGCATTCATGGCTGTTGGGGTCTGGAAGATAGGTGGCGTTCCCCGGTAAAGATTTACAGCGCCGATCTGGTTGTTGATGTTCCCCTTTGCCACGCGGTTGTGTTCCTCAAGCCAGACCCGGGGGACGGCTGCCAGGCTTTGGGCAATCTGGACATTGCGCAGAAGCTTATTTATCTCAAGCTGGATTCCCACCAGTTCTTCGGCCACCCCCACGCCCCAGAAACCCAGAATATTCCGGTGCCAGTAAAAGAATTCGAAGGGGAAATAATCCTTCTCCCAGGGGGCATGCTCAAGCGTACAGTTATCCACAGCTATGACATGTTTACCGTCCTTTGCCCCCGGAGCGCTGGGAAGATGCCAGGCCTCAACTACTGACACCATGTCTGCCACGATTTTCGACGAATAGCCTGAAGCATCCAGATTGCTGGCGTTCGCTATGTGCGCCTTATGTTCCGGGAAGGCCTCTATGAGTACCCGCCTGTCTACATTCTTAATCTGATACATCTGGCGGGGTTCACCGTACATGGCTTCGGTATCGTCAACCAACAATTCATCCGTGAGAACCCGCTCAAGTTTCACTTCATAATTCTGCTCAAATACTTTGATGGCTCCAGAGCCAAGAACACAGGCATCCCTGAAAGCTTCGCGCCCTTTCGAATAGGCTTCCATGTGGTCAAACTGCCCATCGATATATTGAGTCAGCTTCTTAGCTTTCTCCTGCATCCCGAAGTTTCCTTTTTCGGTCAGGAACAGCGGGCGCGGCCTTTCCTTCCCGATTTTCGCTACGGCAGTATCTGTGCAGGTTTTAATTACATTGTATGTTACCCGGTTGGTCATCACGTTTTTGATGTTATTTGTGCGGGCAAAGTTGAAAGCCTGCAGGCCGAGTATCTCCATGTTGGAATACAGCCGGGCATATCTGAGATTGGCAACCGCCCTGTAATTCTGATTTTCTCTCACCCATCGGCAGACAGAGAAAACTTCCAGATAGGCCTTCTCAGGTGCAACAAGCCACCATTTCTCTTTCGGGGAACCGTCGCGGCTCGCTTCATCAGAGTTATATTTCGCTACTTCCATCAGTTTATATCTCCGGGTAGTATGATGTTAGATGCGGGTTTCTCCCGCCTGATTATGTCTTCCCTCTTCGATTCGATGATATCCGTAAATATCCTGTGAAGCTTCATCATCATTACAATCTCATCCCTGGTATAGGAATGGCCTACCAGGGCCTTCACTGCCCGGTGAGCCTGCAGGAGCCTGTATTTCTTTTTGCTGAATTCCGGTTTTTCTTTATCTGCCATATCAGAGCCCCGCATATGGGTTGTTAAGAATATCTTCATCGGTCACCGGCCTGGGCTTCTTTGTTACCGGGTCAATCAAGAAGCCCGGATCCCCCCTGACATCCTGCTCATCTGTGGTACGCCCGGGGCTTGGGGCAGTGGGCATAAGGTTTATACCTGAGTTTACCACCGTTATATCCCCAACCGTCAACGATTGCAGCTGATTAGTTCTGACCAGCTTAATAAGCGTCTCCAAAAAAATCGTCTTCTCCTGACCCGATTCCGAGGATATCGGCGTCTTTGATTGTTTCTTCGTAACCACCTTTGCCCGCTTCGCTTTGCTTTTCCCACCAGTCATCGACTCGGTTCTCCTCCGATTGGACAGAGCGTTCCTGCTCCGAAAATAGATATTGATAGCAATGCCGCCAGATATATAAGCCGGTATCGCATAAGTGATTATCGTATTTGGGATGTTCCTTCTTATCTGAGCCGGTGCCCACTTTCCTTGTGGAAGTCTGGCCGGGCTCAAGCTTATCCCAGATAAGAGTTTTCAGTTCCTGCTCATATGGGGCAGCTTCTCCCACCACCTGGATAGTCCCGTCCAACCAGCCACCATTCATGATCTCTATGAAGTCAGCCTTTCCGGTCTTCTCAGCTGCTATCAGGTTGAGGCCTGTTCTGTATTTCAGTTCCTCAACAGCCTGCTTATTGGCGTTATCGATGACCCACAGCCTTGGATTGAATTTGTGCTGGTATTCTCTCAGCTTCTTTTCAACGTCTGTCAGGGTCATCTGGCTGGCTTTGTAGGGATTTGAGAAGTAAAGATTGCGGCTCACATGCTCGTTATAATTGCCGATCATGAATGCGGTAGGGTCTTCCCATCCCAGATCTATGCCGCCGATCTTAGTCCAGCCGCCGGCCGCTGGTAGCTCAGGTACCCAGTTCCGTTCTCTGATGTATTTGTAGACCAGATCGGTGGAATCAAGAACCCACTCATTCATATACATCCGGCGGAAATACGGCTTTTCCTCTATATGGCGGTCTTTGTTTTTCAGGATAGCTATCTGCTTTTCCCAGGCTTTGGCCATGTATGGATTGTCTTTGGTATCCCATTTATGGACTTTCCAGCCGGCCTCTTCTCCTGTGGTGATCTTGTAGAAGAGGGTATGCAGGAATCTTGTGGCTGTTCCTATCAGGCAGACCTGCCCGTCATAATCGGCCACGGCCGGCATCAGGTTTTCATAGACCATGGTATGTAAATCTTGCTTGAAAGATCCGGCTTCATCGATAACCACCAGTGGGTATTTACCCCCAAGGTATTTTTCCATTTCCTGATATGACTGGTCAGCGCCGGCCAGAATAATTCTCGAATTGTTTGGGAAGACCATGGTTAGCTCAGCTTCGTTAGGCTTTCCCCCCAGGTAGCATTCCTTATTGATTTGTTTGATGACTTGTTCCCACATGATGTTTTTTGCGGATGGTCTGGTAAGGGCAAGATAAAGGGATGATGAACCCGGATGGATTACTGAGGCCCGGTAGAGTTTCAGGCCAATTCCGTATGACTTGCCGGCGCGTCTGGTGCATTGAGCCCCCAGGAAGGGGGAATCATCTAAGACGAAATCGGCCTGCTTTTCGAAGTCATGGTCAACCAGGACCTGAGAAAGATTCCCTTTGAGGTATTGCTGTAACCAGGCCCTTCCCCTGGCGGTCTGCATCGGCTTTCTCATTTAGGTTGATAACCTCTTCTAAAAGCTTTTCGAAAGGCTTCCCTTTGAAGATGCCTTGTGGATAATATGAGCGGCAGTTAGCTGTTGTGGTCACTACTGCCGTTTTGGTCTTGTCACATCTCACTATGATATCTTTTGAAATGGTATCCACCACCGCCCGAAGATGCGGGCTTGTCTGGTCTGAGATTGTTTCCCACATCCTGCCACCGATCTGGACAGGGGCTGCGAAGGTTAGTCTTTGGGTTTTGATGAGCATTGATTCTCCTTTATAAATTCGTGTAGTGCTCTGGTTTCAGCCGGGTGGCACACCCGTCAGAATCTTTTGTATCTTCGCAATTCTTTGCCGATATGGCATCAGATTGTTGGATACTGTCTGCCGGATTTTCATCAGCATTTCTTCTGCCGGGGCTTCCTTTGGGTTGTATTGATACTCCGATAGTTCCTTGATTATGCCGTCCATGTGTGGCGAGACCATCAGGCCTTCCGTCTCTATTTTCATCTTGCCTATCCTTCTCAAAAACATATGTGGAACGCTTGGGCTTGTCTTCCCATTTCGTCTTGTCTTTTGCTCCGTATAGCTTAGGCAGGGGCATTATTCAAAATCCTCTTTATAAAAAATTGTTAGCCGCGTGTCATAGCACCGGCAATACATTTTCAACCCTTTCTTCCACGCGGTTTCAATCTCATCAAAACCGCAGAAGTCCCCACATGCCGTCCAATGCCGGCTGGTTACCGGGTGGTATCTGGTAGCTACGCAGCCTATCAGCATCTCAGATGCGAACAGAGCGCCGATGACTATCAGCATCCAGAGAATGGTTGCTACTGTTTTCTCCCAGAAGGTCATTCCTTGCCTTCTCCTTTGCGCTTCTCAAGGTCATCACATACAAACCGGCTTAGAGCCCACTCCGTATCAGCCGGCAGCTGGAAAGCATATTTACGGCACCACAGGCTATAGCTCCCTGCCGGGGATCCCCGCTTGGCATGCCGGCATTCGGCGCATGATGGTATCTGCAGTATCCGGAAATGGGGGGGTGGGCTCACGGCTTCCTTACCCCCTCAAATCCCCGGATAGCTTTATGCATCTCCATGCGAAGGTGCTGTCCTTCCTTCGTATCCTGATGAACGTTGAACAGCTGGACGGCCATTTCAGCCACCTTAATCAAGTGGGGCACCATTTCCCTGGCTGCGACATTGTATTGAACATGCCCGCCATAATCGCCGTGGTAGCAGCGATGGTGCAGGGCTTTGAAGTCTTCAAGAGTCAAACCGGAGCCCCTTCAATCCCTGGCACGTCAGGGGCAGCCGTCGCAGCCAGAACATCCTGCACCGTAGCGCCGGCCTTCCCAACCCGCGCCGCTTGCGCCTGCTCAAGCCGTTTCTGTACTTCGGCTTCAAAAGCCTGCTCTTTCAAAAATGCGGCCTGGGATTCGCGGGCTCTTTTGTTGACCAGGACCTGCCCGTTTTCTATGCACAGATCACAGATCACAGCACCGTTGGGCCTGCCGCTGCTCACCATCATGATTGATTTGGCTTGGGTAGCCCCGCAGAAACTGCAGATAAGCTCTGCCGGAGCGGCGGCGATGGGAGCGGGCTCCGTTGCTGGCTTTTCGTCTTCGGCTTCGGTCATGGGATCTTTCGGTGCATCGGGGGTCATAGCGTTCCTCTGATTAAATAGGGATTATATGCAAAACCGAACCGCTTCCGGTTGGGCTCAAAGTCTTTAGTGTCATACGTGCATACCACTTTCAGCCTGTCCTTTTCCAGAAGCTCCGGCGCGGGTATCAGCTTTTCCAGCATGCGGCGGGCATATCCCAGCCGCCTGTAAATACGTTTCACATATATATAATTCAGGATGATGGTGTCGTGGGCGGGGACCATCTGAAAATTCATGAATGCCTGGAACTGGTCCGGATTGTTGTGAGCCGTGACTATGACTGTTTGTGCATGTTTCAGAAGATTCCTGACGATTGGCCGTTCATTCTTGTAATACGTTGGCTTATCCACAAGAAAAGCGAAGTTTGAACGCTTGAACGTCCTGAGCCAGTTAGCTTCCACAAAGTTGACCGCTGATTCCGAGTATGGCCGGAATGCAGTCAGGTCAAAGGGTTCAGGGGGTTTTGGTAGTGCCGACAATTTTGAGCCCTCTTGATTTCATAACCTGGATAGCTTTCTTTTCCAGTTCGTCGTCAGGCATCTTATCCATGGGATCAACGGGGGCTTTTGCTTCGTATTTCTCCCCGTATTGCTCACGGTCAGCTGTTTTCAGAAGGAAGATAGCCAGGGCTGCGGAGCGGTCTTTGGAGAAGGCAATCATGCTCACAGCCTGATCCTCGAGGAATTTCATCCGCAGGGCGCGGCCTTCATCCATGGCTTCCATCCATTCTTCATGGCTATCCCGCCAGGCGTATCCTGTGACTTTTGATATACCAAGGCATCCACAGGCACCGTGGAAAGAATAGCCTTCCCGCATGAATTCCTTCAGCTTTTTCGGCATTTCCTTGCGCCATTTGCCAGCCATAAACAATTCCCGTTTTATAACGTTAAGTGGGTAGGATATCTATGTATTATAACATTGGCAAGGATGAAACGCTTTTGGTATAAAAACTTGTCTAAAGAAACAATGAAAGGATTTACTATGAAAATTGTAGCGTTACTTACTGAAGAGGGTCAGCTGATGCCGGTTGCCGATGTTTTGAAAGCCCTGAGCAAGGAGAAGCCGGCAGCTGCAGCGGCAGTGAAAGGCCGCCGCCCCCCGGTGAAATCCGCCACATCTATCAGAGATGCGATTATTCAGATGGTTGACCGGTCGAAGGACGGGATGACCACGAGGGAAATCAGAGCCTACCTGGTGAATAAAACGAAATTCCTTGAGGGCAAAACGAAGGGGCATCTTAACAATGTTCTGTTTGGCATGAAAAGAAACGAGGCCCTGATTGTTGAGAACAGCAAGTACTACGTGGGGGAATGATGCGGATATCCCCTGAACAGGGCCGCCAGATTGTAGCAACCTATCAGGAGTCGGGGCGCAAGGTGACGATGGCTGTTCATGAGATAGCTTCGGCCACCGTGTCCCGGCTCCTCAGGAAGCATGGAATCAAAGGTAAGGCCCGCAGGTATACTGAAGACCACCGGAAGGGCGCGGTGAAGCGGGCTCTTGAGACTACCAGGTGGGAAGCTGCCTGGGCTTTTGATACGCCGTATCCCACCGTCTGCATGTGGGTGAAGAAAGGAATCAGATGAAAAAACATTTTGTTACATTTGTATCACCGGGGTCATTCTTTACGGAGGAGACCACCAGGGATATCGGCAGCTGGGATCCGGAGGTTGCTATGAAGATGGCTGGGGGGATCACCGAACGGTATGGCGCACGGCCCTTCGGCTTTTACTTCACCACCAGGGAACGTGGCTTCCTGGATTTTGACAGCAAGGAAACGCAAAAAAGCGGGGTTTATTATCTGGGTGGCGTCATTTCAACCCTGGAAGACGTGATAGCCCGAGACGATCCGGACGAAAAGATTATGCTGAATAATATGGAATGCAACGGCTGGGACCGCATGATTGTAAACACCAATTCGTACCGAGCATGCCAGCCGTTCAGAAAAGATGACTGCCTTCTGGAATTGCCTGCCGGGCATCCCCTGCTATCGAAGGGGAAATCAGATGAAACTGACTGACGACGAGATGCGGGAAAGGTGGGGAGATGAGTAACATAACCGACCGCTACGAAGACAAGCTGGCTTTCACAGAATCCTATCTTGAGAAGCTCCTTTTGGAAGTGGTCACCGCCCATGAATATCTGGATAAGGAAGGCCGGCCCGAATGCGCCAGCAACACAGCTGACCTTGCTAACTCGATTCAGGCGGCTTTGTATCATATCGGTGTTGCTATCAGGATTTGCAACCCGGGCAATCCACGTAAAAAGGGGAAGGGATGAACACATCATATGTAAAACCAACCTTTGACACAACCTGGCCAAATCCTTATGAGCTGGACGATTTAATGCACAAGATAATTTACGGGAATATCACCAGATCGGAAACATTGTTTGTTGCTTCTGTGTTGAGCGCCTATGCACATTTATTCAAGCTAAGTATAAAGAAGAGAAATTTCTATATGCGGGAAATCAAGACCGTTTCAAACACCCCTGATAAGGGCTATGGAAGGAAGGGATAATGGGACTTTTCAGAAACAACAAAAAGCGAATGGATGAAGGCCGGATTCTTACCAACCTGATGCGTATCCGGACTGAGATCGAATTGCTGCGGGAGCGGGCTGCCCACATTAAAGCAGAAACAAAAGATCCCGCTTTATATGCATGGTTGAACCGGGTTAACCCAAATCTGTCAATGGCTTCTGATTTATTGTCTAAAGCTATGGAACAGTAGGCCGATAGCAAATAGTCATAGGGATTTGACCACAGCGGTATATCATCGCTGTGGTTTTCTTTTTCCAAATTTTTCCCCGGAGTATCAAAATGGACAATCTAAAATCGGTTCTCAAATTCATTATCGGCCTGTCAGAAGCTTTTGCGGTATCGCTTGCAGACGGGAGCCTTGACGCTTCTGATATCCTTAACTTCTGGGAGCCCATTAAGACGCTGCCCGATCTTACCGATGTGATGGACGGGCTGGCGGATTCTGCTAATGCGCTTGCAGAAGACGAGATCAAAGAACTGGTTGAATGGTGCAAGGCTGAATTTGATATTCCCCAGGATAATATTGAAGCCACGGTTGAGGCTTTCCTGGATGTGGGCATCAAAGTCATGTGCGCCATCAACCTTCTGAAAAAGGTCAGGGGGTAGAAAAATCCCCGCTGGCTTAGTTGCCGGCGGGGAGGGTAAAGGATTCACTACATAGGTTTGTGGGTCCTCTTGACAAGGACCTTAAGTATAAAGGCCGCCCATGGAAATGTATACGCGACACTTCAGCATAGCGGAATTCGCGTCAAAGGACGGCAGGGCCACCGGCAAGCGTATGTCTCCGGGTATCATGGAGAAACTTCAGACTATGCGGATCATGTGGGGGAAACCTGTGAAGATAACATCGGGCATCAGAAGTCCGGAGCATAACAGGGCTGTGGGCGGCTCTGTGAATTCCAGGCATCTCTCAGGGCTGGCTGTTGATATCGGCATAGGCCACCTGTCTCCTGCCGACCGGTACGAAATCATTTCGCTTGCGTTCCGGCTACGTTTTGACGGGATCGGCATTTCGAAAGATTTCATCCACCTGGATACGGGCCGTTCATCTAAAGCCCTCTGGTTTTATTGATGGATATAATCGACGTTGGCCTTAGCGTGGCTCAACTTGCTGGTACCCTGGGGGGGTTGGTCTGGCTTGCCCGTAGAAATACGGGTCAGCTGGACCGGCTTTCATCTGACATTAATGATCTGAAAGTCAGTCAGGCGGTCATTCAGAACACCCTTTCGCACCATGCAGATATCCGTGAAGATGTGAAGAAAGACCATGACAAGCTTATTGTCGTTGAGCAGGTAGTAGCTACCCAGGGGGTCGATATCGCTGAACAGCATGGCATTATCAGACGACACAGGGCAGAACTAGAGAAGATGATTAAAATGCGCGTGGTTCAGTCATGAGCCCACAACTTTCTGGCGCATCTCCCGCAGAGCCCCTCATCCCCGAAGACATACAGAGTTGAGCCCGCCCGGTGGCAGGCAGCGCATTGATGCCGGGGTCTGTCCGGATGCCACCACCTGCGGAATGCATTAACCACGAATATTGAAATCCTTCGAATACCAGACACCACCACCCCAATCTCCCAAACCTATGATTGCCGTCTCAAGGCTGTGAACCACCAGGGCCATTCCGCCATGCTTCACGATATTTTCCAACCAGTCAACCTGAACCTGTTGGATATGACCGGTCCCCGTTTTCACTTCAACCCCGAGGAACAGCCCGTTTTTAATAGCTTCAATATCAGGGGAGCCTTTCTTCTGGTTGGTGGTCCGGCCGCCCCTGACCTTCACTGAACCCACGTGATTTTTCCACGCCATCCAGCCGGTACGCTGCAGATAAGTCAGGATTTCCTTTTGGATTTCGGTTTCAGTCATGCCGCCAGGATAACTGATCTGATACGATATGGCCAGGCGGTGACAGAGGGACATTAGGAAGGCCGGCTTGTGGTGAGCCGGCCTGTTTCTTGGTATGCTGGGATTTATCGTTAACCACTGCAGGAGAGTTTTTGCCCGGAATGCCTACAGAAACATAGATAGCTCTAAGGGAGTCGAGTGGGCTCCCTTTCTTTATTTCCACTCAAATTTAGTCACCATCCCGATCCCCTTGGCCATCCATAACGATAGGCGGGATGGGGGCTTTCTTTCACCGGCCGATTCCACATTGATTACGCCATCCCATATCTCCATACGGAATGGACGGTATTTCAGATCCATTTTAATACCTATGTCGTTAACTCCGGGGGGGCGGTGGCCATATTGTATGTCGTCTGTCTTCCCGTTCATCCCGTCTCCTATGTGCAGTCCTGCCGCTCCTCGCCAGTCCCTTTACAGACCTGACAGGTGGTCCCGTCGTAATTGCCTTC
>PIVL01000643.1 GCA_003354145.1 Paracoccaceae bacterium | reverse complement strand
ATGAGGCCTCCGAAAGATGATGGAAGTATTCGGACCGCTGCGCCGTGCGTGCGGCGATGCCTTCTCCCTGCGCTTCGCCGCGGCCTCACCGGATGACGACACCCGTCGGTACGAGCGGCCCCAGGCGGAGGAGATCGCGGTCGTGTTCGAGAGCGTGGACGGTGCTCCGCCCTCCTCGCGCGATCTTGTCATTTGGCCCGTTGGCGAGGAGGCGCGGCGCGTGAGTGATCGTAACGAGAGAGTTGATCCGCTCACGTACCCTTTGCTCTTCCCGCGCGGCGAGCTGGGATGGCACGAACATCTCGCGCACGGAGCGGACAGTTCCGAGACGGGTGCCGGCCGTCTTACGAGACGGCGGGTCACGGTGAGCGTCGCGCAGTTCTACAAGAGCAAGCTCATGCTCATGTTTCCGTTCGAGCCATGCCTCCCGCATTGCGCGGGCCCGCTGTTCCAGCAGTACGTGTGCGACGTGTACTGCCGTATGGAGGCCGCAAACCTTGCCTGGGTACGCCGGAAGCAGGACCGTCTCCGTGCCAGCTCCTACAGCGCTCTGCGCGAGCATGTCGAGATGGTGGAGGCGGGCGATGCAGCGGACTCGCGATGCGGACAGCCGGTCATCCTGCCGTCCACGTTCAAGGGCTCGCCCCGGCATCTGTTCCAGTGCTATCAGGACACCATGGCCATGGTGCGGCACGTGGGTCGTCCGGACTTCTTCGTCACGTTCACGGGTAACCCGTCCTGGCCCGAAATCACGGAGTCGCTGGGCCCGGGCGAGTCGCCTGATGGCCGCCCAGACCTCGTGGCCCGCGTTTTCTGGCTGCGCCTGCAGCGGCTGCTTCGTGATCTCGTGTTGGACGGCGCTCTCGGCATTGTCCGCGGCTACAGCTGGGTGGTGGAGTTTCAGAAGCGTGGCCTACCGCACGCGCACATCCTGCTGGTCGTCGACCGCGCCGACAAACCTCGTACGGCAGCTGACGTCGATGCACGTGTGGTCGCGGAGATCCCTCCCGATGATCAGCCGGAGCTTCTCGATATGGTGAGGGACAAGATGCTGCACGGCCCCTGCGGGGCGGCCAATCCGACTGCACCCTGCATGGAGTACGGCCGCTGCGACAAACGCTTCCCCAAGGACTTCCGGGATGCCACTGAGCTCGTCGAGAACGCGTATCCGCTGTATCGCCGACGTAACGACGGGCGCCTGCTGCAGAAGGGCACGATGATGTACGACAACCGAAGCGTGGTGCCGTACAACCCTCGTCTTTTGCTCATGTACCGGTGCCACGTCAACGTGGAGGTGACGTTCGGCATCCGCTTCATCAAGTACATCTACAAGTATACCTACAAGGGCCATGACCGCGCATCCGTGGAGGT
>PIVL01000642.1 GCA_003354145.1 Paracoccaceae bacterium | reverse complement strand
CGCACATCGGCAAGAACCCGTTGTGCGCCGGAGTACGCGGCACGGGCGCGAGCGTGCACGCGCTCCACCAGGCGCTGCATGCGACTCAGCTCCGTCTCAGCGCGCCCGAGCCGTGCCAGGAGATCGGCGTCGCCATCGGCGATCAGGTCGTGCGCTAGGTTGATGTGGTCGCGCGCGAGAACGAGCGCGGCGAGCCGTCGGTCCGCGATCGGCGCCGGTGGCGGCATGCGAGCTCCGTCGGCAGGCGGCGCCGGCGGCAAGAGCGCGATCGGGCCGACGTCGGACATCATGAAATCCATAGGGGGCATCGGCGTCCGTGAGGCCGACGGTTGCGACACGACCGCGTCGGCGCGCGCCGATTGGCCAAGGCGCCGCGAAGGCCAGTCGCCGCCAAGCGTAAGCGGCGGCGATGGCACGACCTGCGCGACGACGGTGTCGCCTGGCGACGGCGCTGGCGCCGGAACACACAGGTCGATCGCAGTGGAGGCGCCGGCGCCGCCAGACGGTGTCGCCGGCTCAGATGCCTTGGGTAGAGAGCGGTCGGTCGCGAGACTGCGAGGGCGCTTTCCGCCGGGGGTGGGGAGAGGGCGACGACGACGGTGGAGGATGGGCTCGTCGTCCTCCGCATCCCCCGAGCTGGCGTCGCTGTCCGTGTCGTCGCCGGCTGCTGCGCTAAGATCGCCCGCCGCCGACGACGACTTGTCCCGAGGAGCGGGCGCCGAATGCGGAATGGAGGCGAGATGCGCCACGAGCTGCGGCGGCGGATCGTCCGCATTGTAATCGCGCAGGACGCGGATCGGAATGTTCGCCTCGTCGAGGATGCCCTGGACGCGCTTCGGGACTTGGAGGATCTTGCCCGCCCATGGAGGTTTCGCGCAGCGGGCGACGCATGGAGTCCAGTCGCACTGCTTCTTCCGCCACGTCGCCTGGCAGTTCGGGCATGAACCATCGTCCAAAGCCTTCACAGCCTTCGTATACGTGTCCTTCTGCCTGCCGATCTCCTCCTCGGTCATCCCGGCACTCGCGCGCGGGCCTGGCGCGACGACACCCTTCGGTTGTGCGACGCATCGCACCGCAAGCTTGCCCGTCGTCTCCTCCCCCTCCCCGAACGCCGCCATCGCGCCGTGAAGAAGGCAGCCCGGGCATCGCATGCAGCGTTCAGGGCGCTTGACGGGCTTGGCGGGACCAGGGTGGGACGCCTCGCCGATGCGCACGCCGAGGAGCGGTGGCGACGGATTCTGGCGCGGTGTAGATGCGACGTACGAACACGCCATCACCGTGGCGGAAAGCACGAGCGGAACGATTTCGCGATTACCATCAAGTGTGAAGCGCACGAGGTCGTCGGCGCTGGCGGGCAGGAAGAGAGACGACGG
>PIVL01000301.1 GCA_003354145.1 Paracoccaceae bacterium | reverse complement strand
AGCTCAAGCCCGGCTGGCCTTTGCGGTTTATGGAAGGGTCTGTTTGCAGCAAACTCTTCTGGGGTTTGATAGTTCAGCGAGCTGTGGGGGCGGTTCTGGTTATAATCGACGCGCCAATCCTCAATGATCCGGGCAAGCCGACCCAGAACGCCTATATCGAAAGCTTCAACGGAAGATTCAGAGAAGAATGTCTGCTTCATGGGTCGCCCTAGTGTTCGGAACCTGACACAAGATTCCCGATTGAAGCAGAGTGTCGGACACGGGTCCAGCATCCCTGAGCGAAACTGTCAAATGACGGCTGGGAGCCCAATCCAGTCCTTGGTTGGTCGCGCAGCATCCGGCACGAAGGGCGGGAAGCTGACATTCGCTAGAAACGCAAACGGCCATTCATCTTGTTCGGCTGGGCTGTTCTGAGTATCGAAGTGGTCAAAACACTTCGCCTGCAAACTGATAAAATACTTGTTGGGTTGACCATTGGGGCCGAGATGCTTGGCCTGTATTTCATGGCCTTCAATGCCGGTCTAAGTCTATCGACCTCTTTGTCCCGCGCATTTTCTGTCGTCCTATTTCCGCATTTGTGTTCGTCAGGCAACCGGGCAGAAACGCTGCGTCAAGGGATTATTCTGGTATTAGGTCTGACAACGCCCGTTATCCTTTTGCAAGCCTGGCTCGCCCCTTACTACGTACCTCTTCTTTTTGTTCCCGGTTGGGAAGAGATCAACGGCGTCGTCTCTATTTTGTGTCTTGTCGCAATTCCGTCGATGCTTTGGTCCGCTGCTGCGGGTTGGCTACGCGCCCGCAATCAACTAAAAATCGAATTGGCTGTAACTCTCATTCTCACTGTGACACTGGTGTTAAACATCGTTCTCTTGGTCCCCTTGGGATTGCTGACCACAGCCCAAGGATACCTCGCAATCTGCACCGCCGTGATGGTCGGTGCCTCGCTTCCCGCAATTGCCGAAGCTTTCGGCCGCAAACCAGTAAGGGTCTGATATGCCGTATTTTTCGATTGTTCTACCATGCTTCAACTCACAGGCGACAATTCAAGCAACCCTCGACGGACTGTCTGCTCAGTCCTTTGTTGATTGGGAAGCGATCTGTATTGACGACGGCTCGGATGATCAGACCCGATCAATGATTTACGTACGTGCAGCACAAGATCCCCGCATTATTCCGGTATCCAATCCAGGAAAGGGACCAAGCGCCGCCAGAAACTATGCAGCGACAGAGATAGCGTCAGGTGAAGTGATCGCTTTTTGCGATGCCGATGACATTTGGTGCCCGCAAAAACTCGGTGAAATGCATCGCGAGATGACCCGAGGCGATATTGATGGAGCATTTGGTCAGGTCGCCTTTTTCAACAAAACCCCAGGTGACTGCCGCGTTCGATCTTCGGTGCCGCAACACGATCTAACGGTTGCGGTGCTTCTGGGAGAAAACCCGGTTTGCACGATGTCCAATTTGGCCATTCGGCGACGCACATTTCTGTTGTCTGGCGGCTTTGACGAAACGCTGGTCCACAATGAGGATCTTGAATTTCTGATCCGTCTGGTCGGTCACGGCTCACGTATCCGTGGCATTGACAGTCTTCACGTCTGGTACCGAACCAATACCGATGGTCTCTCATCGGACCTCAAAGCGATGCGCGATGGTCGCAACAGCGCGCTGAAAACTGCGCGTGTGCTTGGGTATGGACCCAATCGCAGGTCCGAGGCCATTTATTTGCGTTATCTTGCCCACCGAGCACTCAGATTAGATGAAAATCCGTTGGCAGCCCTTCGATTTACCTTTGCTGGCATCTGGCAAAGCCCACCGAGCTTTCTTTTCCCAGTCCATCGCGGCGTGCTAACGGCTTTTGCCTCTTGCATGGCGCCCCTGATCCCACGTGCAATTCGGCGCAAACTATTTGCCTAACAAATCTGTTATGAGAGGAGCCCAAAATGCCCAAAGCAAGTATCATAGTTCCTGCTTTCAATGTCAGTGAAACGCTGCCCCAGACGTTGAAATCCCTGTTGAACCAAACATTTGAAGACTTTGAGATTGTTGTCGTTGATGACGGCTCAAGCGATGACACCGCTCAGATTACCCGTGCGTTCGGTGCCGATACGCGTGTCAAACTTATCTTACAGCGCAATCGGGGCCTGGCGGGCGCGCGCAACACCGGCATTGCCGAAGCGCGCGGAGAGTACATCGGGTTTTGCGATGCAGACGACCTGTGGCAACCCAAGAAGTTAGCCAACCACATTGCTCATCTTGAAAACGCGCCAGAAGTTGGGTTGAGCTTTTCCGGGTGAATTGATCGACGACGATGGCAACTCTATCGGTGTTGCACAGCGACCGCGCCTGCGTGCAGTCACTGCCGAGCATGTCTTTAAGCGTAATCCAATTGGGAACGGATCTGCAGCGGTAACCCGCTCGTGGTTAGTGGCCGATCGCTTGTTGTGAACATTCCGCCTAGTTTCGTTGCCCGCCTGCGGGCAATGCCAGTTGTTGCATCTAAGCTGGTCCAAGACGAGACCAACGGCCTCGACATCATCAAAACGGAAATCACCAGTCGTCACATTGCGAACGACGGTACGGACATGGTTCTACCGGGCGCGAGCCTGCTGGTTGAATCACTTATGCATTCGAATCAGGATCCAAAAGCCATTTTGCCCGACAATCCGGTCTTCCAGGTTGTGCCCGCCGGGCAATCGCGCACCTACGCACTGACTTTTGAGGCCAGTGGCCGTTCCGACTGGAGGATCTACGGTGAAATGGATGTCTCGACCCAGCGCTGGCGGCCCTCGGGTCGTCCCATCTATCGTGGGCTGCAACCCCGTGATCCGCGGGCGATGGGTGTCCTTCCGGTTGTTGACATGACCCCCTGGGAACGGGCTGAAGTGACCGAATTCGAGGCCGACGCCTTCCTTGACCGGCTGTCCGAGGATGCCGAGCACAAACGCTATCGCCTAAACCCGATTTCGGCACCCACGAACTTGGGTCGTTATCAGTGGCAAAGTCCCTCAGCGATGTGGTTCCGCCACCGATTCCGGGCCCACAACCGCTATCGTGGCGCGGTTCTGGGTGCGCGTTCCTCGGTGGCTACCTGGCATTCCAAAAGCACCGATCTGTGGTATTCTCGCGTTGCCATTCTTGCCGACCTATCCCGCGCCAAGCTAACGCGCCCCCAGGTGCGCGCGTTCGTGCCGACCCTCAACACCGTCCCCCCCCTGCCGGGAACGTTCCCGATCCCCGCGACAGGATACCACCCGTGGTTTGCGTCCTGTCTGAACGGCCCTTCGACCAGATGGGCCTTGCCGATCGGGTGGTCGCGGCCTTTGAAACCGTCCACCAATATGGATTTAGCACCGAGGGCGGCGAGACGAGCAAAAGCGCAAAATTCGACAAGGATACCAATCCGGCCACAGCCCCCAAGGTTCTTGGGCTGCGTAATCTGCGTCGCGAAATCGGCCCGGACCCGCGCCTCAGCTATCACGGCATATCAGCCCATGCCTCTCGCGACTGTCGTCTACGGGTCGAGGGTCCGATTGGATTGCATTTTGAACGCTCGACCACGGCGGCCCCGACCTTTGCCAACACACAATTCCTGCTGCACTACAATCTGCCTGAAAACCGCCCCGATCTTGAGGAAAGCTTCGCGGGGGTGGTTCTGCAGCGTTATGTCGATCCCGCTTGGTCATGGTGGCCGGAAAACCCCGAACTCGCCTCCCGTGCTCTACCGGCAACCTGGTGGCTGGACACGAACGATCTACCGGACGGGCTGACCACGCTCAGCCCCGACGACACTACGGCAGTTGTCGAGCTCGAGCGTTCCGGCGGATCCCTTGATATCTGGATTGAAGGCGGAGCCGCTTATAACGACAACGGCGCCAAGAAGGTCGCCTTGGCTACCTTCGACCTTAAGTCCGAACATATCGCGATCCTGCACCAGTTCCTAGGCGAAGGCCGCCACGCAATCAGCGTCATGGCACGCCCTGTAAAACCCGATCTTTTCGTCTGCGGCGAATTGGACAGCGCGCAGCTTGTCGCCCGTACAGTCTATAACGCGGGTCGCCACCTTGTTCTGAACGATCCTGACGGCAAGCCTGTGGCCGTCGTTCCGGCGCGGGCCTCGCAATCAACCTTTGTCGAGTGGGTCCGCAGCAACCGAAACCTGTCGGAATTCGTCTCGGTTAGACCTGGGCTGGAAAAAAATTCACGGGTCACAGTGTCCGAACTAACTGCGGAGGTCGAAGGCAATGTGATGAGGCTGGTCTCACAAGGCAAATATCACCAGATTCATAGCCCTGTCAGCGAACGCCCCTACCCGCTGAATGTCCGCCGCCTGCAAACCGCCATCCTTCGGCAACCGTCAAAGGCAATTGGCCGACCGTTTGACCTGTTTCAGTCGGCCCACCTTCTGGACCCGGACGGCTCGCTCCGATTACCTGACGCGTTCGACCCAGTCGGCGCAACGATGAGTCTGGCAGAAATCGAAACCCACGCGGAAACCCTTGTGGCTGGCGACGAACAGTTGAACGCGAATTTCGTACAATTCACCAAGGCGCATTTTGACCTGTTCAACAGTACCAGCCAGACCGAAGACATCAAAAAGGTTTTCCGATTCGACTTGCGCGCAACGAACCGAACATTGGAAAAAACGAGGTCGTAAAGTTGGTCGTCAACATGCCGGGAACTGGAAATGCCGACGGCTCTTTCAGCTTCACTTGCACGGACTCGACCCAACATCTGTCTCTTGTTCTGGTTACGGAGGGGTCGGTTCCAAGTTACAACGACGGGCCCCTGCAATACGCTCGGTTTGACGCCTTGGCCCAGGCGACAGAAATCGATGTTTTATTGGAAGTGTCGATTGATACAGGCGATCCGCTGTGGGCGGATCTGTTACTCTTGCATTCGGGAAAATCGATCAAATCCGATAGCTCGCAGCCGATTGATTTCGACTGGATGTTCGGTCTACACCAAGATGAGGCGGACCTAAACAAGGCGACGTCACCCGAAACGCTGCTAACTCTGCCCGAAGCGCAGGCCCGGATCATCGGACTGTCGGCGGCGATTCCTGTGATCCAGAAGTCCTGAACGCCCCGGCTCTCTCCCAGTTGCGGCCCTGAGCAGGGTCAGGTGCGTGATCTGGCGATCCGGGCGTTGGAAATGGCCATTTCTCTGCGCGGACTACCCAAGCTTGATGTCAGAGGAAAATCGGTTGTGGATGGCAAGGCGTCGATCTAGCTTCTGCCTATGATAGATCGGTCCCCATTTCGCCATTTCAAAACGTCGCCTGAAATTACCCGGCTTGCCGCGAACTCTACGTTCGTTTTCCATTTTACCTTCGAAATATCGAGGATCTGCTTCACGAGCGTGGCATCGATATCAGCCAAGAAACCATCCTGGTGACCGCAAGCATCGACGTAACGAAGGGTGACAATGTGCTCGATCATATCCGAGGCCTGCAGAGGGCATGCTACGAGCAGGAAATCTCTTGGAAAACACTGTTGAAGTTGCCACCGGCGCTGGCTTTCGCTCGGCTCCGGCAAAGCACTTCTTTCTGGAACGCTACGCTGCTGCTT
>PIVL01000641.1 GCA_003354145.1 Paracoccaceae bacterium | reverse complement strand
AGCGACAGCCCCCCACGTTCTAACACCTGTGCCCAAGCTATGGCGCAGCCTTCCGGCCGGGTCATGTCGCGCCCAGCCATTGGCAGCGCATCGTTGACATGCGCACGGGCGCGCAACCGGATGTCAGGGTGCGGGGAACTGGCCAAAGTGCCGTCGGTCAGCACCAGTGCAGCAGCGCCGTCGGACACCATCGAACAATCGGTTCGTTTCAGTGGCGGTGCCACCAATGGGTTTTTTTCAGAGGCGTGAAAACAGAACTCAAACCCAAGATCGCGCTGCATATGGGCCAGCGGGTTATGCGCGCCATTGGCGTGATTTTTGGCAGCAATTCGCGCCAGTGCTTCGGTCTGATCGCCAAATTTGGCAAAATAGGATTGCGCGATTTGCCCGAAATGCCCGGCAAAACTGTCGTTTTCACCGCCTTCGGTTGGAATGTGGCTGGCAGCAATCAGCGCATTGCGCACGGCATTGTTCGAGGCATGGGTCATTTTCTCGACACCGATAACCAGCACAGCGCGGGCCTCGCCCGACTGAATGGCCCGCGCGCCCATATGCACGGCTGCAGAGCCGCTGGCGCAAGCATTTTCAACATGGGTTGAGGGTTTTAACCGCAGCTCCGGCACCGATGAAACCGGCAGTGAGGCAGGGAAGCCTTGCGGATCCATACCGTGGTTATAATTGCTCAGAATAATCTCATCGATGTCCTCGGGCTGCAGACCTGCGTCTGCAATCGCTGGCCCCGCAACCACGCCGATCAGGTCTTCAAGATTGTGACCGTCAAGACGCCCGAATTTGCTGTGCGCCCATCCGGCGAGATGAATATTTGAGCTCATCTAATCCCTCTTTGTTTTGTGTGATTTGAAGATCACATCAGGCAACTTCGCGCCCGACTATGGTGATCGAAGCGACGTTCTGATGCGGAAACCCACCCAGATTGTGGGTCATGCCAAACACCGGTTCTTGTGTGCGCTGACGGTCCCCGGCCCGACCTTGGATTTGCAGATACATCTCGTAAACCATACGGATGCCCGAGGCACCGATCGGATGTCCAAAGCATTTCAGGCCACCGTCGATCTGGCAGGGCATGGTCCCGTCTGCGTCAAAAAACCCATCCATGATATCGTTCACCGCGCGCCCGTCTGGCGAGATGAATAGGTCCTCCATCGTCACCAATTCGGTGATCGAGAAACAGTCGTGCACCTCAAACAGGCTGATCTGCTCGCGCGGGTTGGTGATGCCAGCCTCGCCGTAGGCGCGCGTCGCCGCTTTGCGAGTGGTCACCAGATGGCTGCCGTCCCACGAATTATGCTGCGCCTCGGCGCCACTGGAAACCGCCAGTTGCAAGGCTTTGACGGTAACAAGATCCGTCTTGCCCATTGC
>PIVL01000640.1 GCA_003354145.1 Paracoccaceae bacterium | reverse complement strand
GGTAGCTTTGGCAAGGATCGCGTCACTACCGCCCATCATGTCTACAAATAACGGCGCGCTTTCAGATGAGTTCAGTGGGATCAATGTTGCAGGATTTGCGTCCCAATATCCAAGATAGCGATTTATTACACCACGCAGATTGTGTTCGTATGATCCATGATAACCGCGCGTGTGCCACGAATCCTGCAAGCCTTGCGGCACGAAAAATTCATTCTGGACTTCGTTGACCGTGACACCCTGATTGGCAAGGTGCAGAGCGTGATTGTTGAGATGGGCGTAAAGATCACGTTGTTCCTTCATAATTTCAATCACCCGATCATGTCCCCATCTGGGGGACCCATGAGATGAAATTAGAATTTCAGTATCGGCGCCAAAGAAATACATAGCCCGCGCAATCTGCTTTGACCACATCAGGGCGTCGCGGATCAGAGTGCCGCGCAACGTGTAAATGTTATGCTGGGTGTGGGTTATGTTTTCCGCAACCCACAACGTTTTTAGTTGCGGGAAGAACGTGTTCATCTCGGAGGGTGCTTCGGTGTTGGGGGTGTTTTGAAAGACCATCTCCAAACCGTCAATTTCGATAGTTTCCAGATCTTCGCGGATTTCAATTGTGGGTCCCACCAGGCTGACAGTACCAACAGATGTGTTTTTGCCGATGGACTGGTCGACATGCCCATAAGGGCTTCGCGGAAGCGCGACACCGTATTGATAGTACAGTCGACGGTTCATTGCGTTACCAGCAAATACATTTTCTGACACAGCATTGCTCAGAAAGCCTGCGGGGGCGACAATTTCAACTTTCCCGCTGGCGACTTGATCTAGTGTTGCAACGCCTTGCCAGCCGCCAAAATGATCGCCATGGCTGTGTGAAAAGACAACTGCCCGAACGGGTCGTGGGTCCGTATGCTTGTTAAGAAGCTCTAGAGCGGCTCTCGCTGTTTCTGTCGAAACCATTGGGTCGAACACGATCCAGCCGTTGTCAGAGGCAACAAATGTGATGTTGGACAAATCAAAGCCACGCACTTGATAAATCTTGTCCGGAATGACTTCATAGAGACCATAATTCATATTGAGACGTGCTTGCCGCAGTAGCGACGGATGGATAGATGCGATGTCTTCACCGGACAATAGGAATTGGTAGGGCTCCATGTCCCAAGCCACGTTTCCGGCATCAGCCATAATTTTCAGACTATCAGGTGCAGCGATGAAGCCCCGCGCGTTTTCTTCGAAATCTCGCTTATCTTCAAAATTGAGGGTCGCTCGAGCTTGTTCCATAACTTCGAGGGTTTGCGCAGTTGGAAGCCTGCCTTTCGGGTCGAAATGTTCCTGTGCGAATGCCAATCCGGAAGAAAAATTCACCGTGGCGGCCATCATTGCGAAACT
>PIVL01000025.1 GCA_003354145.1 Paracoccaceae bacterium | reverse complement strand
TCCCAGGCGCCGGTGCGAACCAGGCGGTCGCCTTCAACCGCGCGGCGGGCAGCGCCCAGCATCAGCAGCATGGCGATTTCGGCGGTGGCATCTGACAGAACATCGGGTGTGTTCGTCACTGCAATGCCGCGCGCGGCCAGGGCGGGCAGATCGCAGTGATCGACGCCAACCGAATGATTGGCAATGATCCTGAGTCGCTGGTCAAGGCGGGCAACGACGTCAGCCGAGAACAATTCAGAATGACAGGGAACGATGCCGTCAACCCGGCTGCTCATCTTGATAATCTCATCAGGCGTGCTCAGGCCATCTTCCCAGTTTATGATACAGTCATAGTGGGCTTGCGCACGCTCCAGCGTTGCATCCGACAAGCGACGCGGGAACCAGAGAACGGGACGCGTCACTTATCCGTCTTTCTTCAAAGCGTCTTCCCAGAAATCGTAAAGTGCCAGGCAGATCACGAAGATCGCGATGATCATAAAGGGCAACCCACCCTTAAAACCGGCAAAGCCCGTGGAAATTGAATGCGACAAACCAATGACAAAGGTCATCATCAACGCGGTGCCTATGGCAGCGACAATGATTGTAACAAGGCGGGTCATGGGCGTTCCTTTCCTAAGCTTCTTCAGACAGTGTGCGCTGCATCCAAGAGGCAGTGCGCAACAACCTGTCATCTTCTTCAATACCACCGATCAGCTGGACGCCAATCGGCAGGTCATTCTCGCCCACCAATAGCGGTAGCGTCAATGCGGGCAATCCAGCAAGGCTGGCCATACGGCAGAATACCGGATCTCCGGTGCCCTCGGCCAGAATCGGGGCTTCTCCGATGGCACTGGGGGCAAGGATAGCGTCAAAATCGTTGAAGTGTTTGGCGAAAAATTCATCCGCCGAAACCTTTACGGTCAGAGCGTCTTCGTATTGGGCTTTCGTGATCGCACGACCGCGAGTGATGACAAGTTGCAGGTCGTCGCTTAGCTGATCCCATTGCGTATCGATAATTTCAGACAGATGCTGGCAAAATTCATATTCGTGGATGGTGATATGCACATCAGCCAGCCCGGTCAGCGTATCCGAAACCGGCAAGCGTTCAACGCGGGGACCAAGAAGGTCAATCACCGCTTCCAAACCTTCACGGGCGTCGGCAGATAGCCGGTCGTGAAACGGAAACTCGAACCATGCGATATCCGGCTCGACCGGGACAGAGGCGCGGGCACCCTGCAGCATTGCCGGGCGTGGGTGGGCAAAGCTGGCCGGATCACGGGGGTCGTAGCCGCTGATGACATCAGCCAGCAACGCCGCATCGTCGAGCGTGCGACCAAATGTTCCCAGATGATCCAGCGATTGGGAGGTTTGTAAAACACCGCTGCGTGAAATCATGCCGCGTGTTGGCTTTAATCCGTAGATGCCGCAATAGGACGCCGGGCGGATCACCGACCCGCCGGTCTGCGAGCCGACAGCGAGCGGGACATGGCACGCGGCCACGGCAGCCGCAGACCCGCTTGACGACCCGCCAGGGCTGCGCGTGGGTTCATGCGGGTTGGTGGTGTCGGTGGGATGTACAAAGGCCAATTCGGTAGTTTTGGTCTTGCCCATGATCACCGCACCAGCCTCGCGCAGGCGATTGACAATGTTGGCATCTGTTTCGGGTGTGCGCCCGGCAAAGATCGACGAGCCGCGCTCGGTTGGCATAAAGCGGGTGTCGATGATGTCTTTCAGCCCGACCGGGACACCGTGCAACGCACCGGTGGCTTTGCCTGACTTGCGGATGCGGTCCATCTCGCGTGCCTGTACCAACGCGATATCGGGGTCCAGATGTACCCAGGCCTTGATCACGCCGTCTGTGGCGGCAATCTGGTCAAGGCAGGACTGAACCAGCGCTTCGGACGACAGGCGACCAGCGCTGATTGCTTGCTGCGCCTCAACCGCAGAAAGTTTATTAAGGTCGCCTTTCATCAGGGAACATAGACGCCAAAGAGATAGTCAGGGAACCAAAGTGCGATGCCGGGGAATTGGTACATCAGCACCATGCAAAAGATGACGATCGCAAGATAGGGCATGATGCCACGGAAAATCTCCATCAGCTCAATCTGCTTTTTAAGCACACCTTTTAGATAATAGGCAGACATCGCCATCGGTGGCGTCAAGAAAGAGGTTTGCAAATTCAGCGCCACCAGCATGGCAAAGAAATAGGGGTTCACGCCAAAGGTATCGAGCATCGGCAGGAAGATCGGAACAAAGATGATCAGAATTTCCGACCATTCCAGTGGCCAGCCCAGAAGGAAGATGATCAACTGTGCCATGATCAGAAACTGCCACGGTTCCAGGCTCATCGCCAGGAACCAGTGTTCGATGATATCATGCCCGCCAAGAACACTGAACACTGATGCAAAGGTCCATGAGCCAACAAAAAGCCAGCAAACCATGGCGGTAGCCTTGGCAGTCAGAAACACGCTTTCCTTGACCTTCGTCCAAGTCAGTGAACGGTATAGCGTGGCCAGAATCAGGCCACCCATAGCACCCATGGCAGCGGCCTCGGCCGGAGTGGCAAGACCACCAAGTATAGAGCCGAGTACAAGGAAGATCAGCACCGTCAGTGGTACGAAACTAACCAGCAGATCGAGGTAAATCTTGGAAGGTGGTGGGATGTCTTCTTCGCGCGGTTTAGGTGCGATAGACGGGCTGATCATGACCCGGACAATCACGTAGACGATATAAAACCCCGCCAACAGCAGCCCTGGAAAGACCGCCGCTGCATAAAGGCGCAGCGGCGACAGTTCGGCGATAGCGGCATAGACGATCAACATGATAGACGGGGGGATCAGAATGCCCAGAGTACCACCCGCACAGATCACGCCAGAGGCGAAAGATTTGTCGTAATTGGCATTGGCCATGGCCGGATAAGCCAGCAAACCCATCAGCGTGACCACGGCACCAACAATACCCGAGGCGGTCGAGAAGACAGCGCAGGTCAGCAGCGCTGCGATAGCCAGCGACCCAGGTAGATTACGTGCCGCCATGTAAAGTGAGAAGAACAGCCTGTCGACAATATTAGCCCGTTCGACCACGTAACCCATAAACAAAAACAATGGGATGGCGACCAGTGTGTCGTTTTCCATCACTGAGTAGGTGTTCTGGTTCAGCAAGTAGAAGATGTTGTTATTAAAAATATCGCTGAGGCTTTCCGGCGCAACCGAGTAATAGGCGTAATAGCCAAACCCCACACCCATGGCGAGCAAGGTGAAGGCAATTGGAAATCCTAGCAACACCAGCCCGATGAATAGGCTAAGCATCAAGATTGCTACTTGTGGGTCCGTCATTAATTCAATCTCTTTTTTTGGTGTGACGGACTACGAATTTGCGTCGTCCATATGCATCAGCATGTCTTCAGTTTCATGGACGTCATCCAGTCGATCAAGCCATTCGCCCGACCGCATCGCCAGCCAGCAGCGCATTAGCTCGGCCAAGCCCTGAAACATCAGCAAAACGCCGGCAACCGGGATCAGCGTTTTGAAAAAGTAAATCTGAATGCGAGCGGGGCTGTTCCAGCTCACTTCCTTGTAGCGCCAGCTGTCTGAAGCGATTTCCCAGCCGTACCAGAAAAGCGCCATCATGCCGGGGAAGAAAAACAGGATATATAACACAAAATCCAACCGCGCCTGCCAACGTACCGAAAACAGCCGGTAAAGCACGTCACCACGCACATGCGCGTCCTGCGCCAGCGCATAGGGCCCCGCCATTAAAAACAGGGCACCGTACATCTGCACCATCATATCGAAGGCCCAGACAGTTGGGGCGTTCAGCACATAGCGCACGAACACTTCGTAGCAGACCGAGAGGGTCAGGATCAGGATGCACCAACCAAAAGCGCGTCCGACCCATTGGCTTAGCCCCTCGATTGAATGGATGATTTTGACCACGTCTGCCTCTCCCTTGCCGCAGATGATAGTAAATCGGGGTCCGCATGAAGCGATCCCCGATTTAGTCTTATACTCTTAGCCCTGCTCAACCAAAGTAGTGTGAATAAGCCAGCTTATAGTCGGGTTGATTCAGATTGAGGTAGTTCATGACGTTCTCGGCGTAAGCCTTCTGGCTATCAATCACCTTGGCAAAGAATTCGTCTTCACCGGAAATCCGCTCAATCACGATATCCCAGGCATTCAGCTGTTCGGCCATCACGCTATCGGGCGTGCGATAGACGTTGACGCCCTGTTCGTCACGCAAAGTTGTAAGGTCATCGGCATAGCGCTTGGTGTTGTGCCAGTAGAAGTTTGAGTTTTCAGCTTCTGAGGCATATTTCAGGATCGCCTGGAGTTCAGCCGGCAGAGCCTCATACTTGGTCTTGTTGAACGTGCACTCAAAGAATTCCTGGCTCTGGTGGAATGACGCCAAGTGATAATGTTTGGACACGTCCTGCATACCAAAGTCACGGTCCGAGGTCGGGTTGTTGAACTCGGCCGCATCGATCAGGCCCGACTTCATGGCAGGCTGAATCTCGCCACCCGGAAGTTGTACAACCGACATGCCCATTTCCAGTAGTACGTCAGCAGCAAGGCCAACGGTACGGTACTTGAGGCCGGACATCTGGCTCGCGTCTTTGATCTCTTCCTTGAACCAACCCAGCGGCTGGGCAGGCATCGGCGAGTTAAAGAACGACACAACGTTCAACTGAAGTTCAGCCATCAGTTCGTCAAACAGCTCTTGACCGCCGCCATAATGAACCCAACCAAGTACTTCCTGGCTTGACCAGCCAAAGCAGGGTCCGGTGCCAAAGAGCGAGGCAGCCTTGGATTTTGAATACCAATAGGCTGGCACGTAATGCGCCGCATCCAGCACGCCGCGGTGGACCGCGTCCTGCATCTGGCTTGTCTTGACGACCGAGTTGACTGGCAAAAGGTCGATGGTCAGCGCCCCGCCCGACATTTCATTGACTCGGTTTACATAGGATTGAGCATTTTCGAGAAAAATGCCGCCGCCCCAAGCGGCCTGCATTTTGAGCGTTACTCCATCGCTAGCCGCGATTGCCGGCGTTGCAAGGGTCGCGGCACCGGCAAGTGCCGTTCCGCGAAGAAATTTTCTACGATTCAAAGAATTGGTCATGTGTCCTCCCTAGACTAGACTCAGTTTAGGCAGATTTTGGATCTTGTTTATCGTATCTAAGCGTTTTCGCCAAACCAGCGCGCCAAACACGTTTCTTCCCAAATCTCTCCCTGCTGCGAAGTAATAGGCAAATTGCCTTCGAGTCCAGTGGTAATTGGACAAAAAATCTGACCAATCCGCCTTGGGGGGCGAAATCTGCTCTCTGGGTGCCGCCAGATCACGCCAAGAATCCAACCAACGTGTGCTTTGTCGTGGTTCTACTCGGCCACTCTGTAATAGCCTGACCATACGGTTTCAAAAAACTCACCAACCGTCTTGATATGCAGATTGCAGCCATTGGAGCGGGTGCGACGAAAGCCCGCAACCCGCCCTTATTGTCGAATGCTGCACTTGAAACTGGAGTCTGCTTTCGACCCACGGCCGTCATTAGGGCGGTCTGCAGCGACCCGTTGAAACCGCAACCCAGAGCAGACCAACTCGCCCACGACTTAACTAATCAAGCGGTTCGAATTCGGGAAGCCTCCAGGTCTTGTCCCAGAACGGCTCGGTCGGCCCAAAAAAACGGAAATATGAAAACCAGGCGCGTCCCGGCTTCGTCTCAATCCAGTTGTTAACCTTTTCTGCTGGAGCTTCAGGCCCGAAATAAACGTCAACTGATCCGTCAGAGTTGACCTCATACTTAGGTTCCTGAGACCCGATCATGGTATTGTCGGTGCCGTCAATGAAAGTCCGGGTGCCTTCGTCATATGCAACGACACTCCAGAATAGGGCAGTTGGAACATCGGCAGGAATGTGCAGCCGGTAGGACTTGCTTCCATCCAGCAGGTCGCCGTTCTCGTCCCAGTGCGTTACGGTGTATTTCGATCCAGTACCTGGGCCCGTTGATTGGATGCCGATTCCGAAGATTTCCCAGTAAAGAAGAGCCCTTTCTTCGAAATGGTCAAAGTGTTCTTCGCGCTGACTGGGTGGATAAACGAACAGCTCTTTCCATTGTGTCCCTTCCCAGTAGGGCGTTGTGCCACGCCGACGGGCAGTTGCAGCGCGCAGCGTCAATTCACCAAGCTGAGCTGCTTCAGTTAGGATTCTCTCCTGCCGTTTGTCGGGATTGAACAGTTTGCCGACTTCGATACCCAATGACCTAAGCTTGGCCATCATAAATCGGTCTCTCTCGGCAACCGGCTCATTCTGAAGTATCTCTGAAAGGCGTTCAAAATATGCCAGGCCAGTGGGCGGGTTTTGCGTCCAGACCCTGTCGCCGGCCAGGATGAGTGGCATGTCCGGTGGGTTCGTACGTTCCGAGTATGGGTATCCGCGAAACCTCGGGCCCAGTTCCCGGACTGCTTGGTCTTTGTCGTCATCGAGCAGGCGCGTGCCAATGAAGACATTGTTGGTCGCGGATTCGATGACATGGAAGCCCTCAGTATCGCCGGGGTTTGTCTGACCCGGGCCAACAATAAGGGTCTTGCCACCCTCTCCTCTGAAAGGTCCAGGATTACCAACTTCGGCAAGAAGACGGTGCCAGAGATCGGTGATGATACCAGCGTGATTTCCCTTGACGTCCTCAAAGACAAAAGGGCCGGTTTCGGAAAGATCGACCATGACCATCACATAAGTGGCCGTTGTCGTCGGGGTCAGCGTTCCGCGTCTGTCTTGGCTCGAAGGCAAGGCAACGGGTTGGCCCCACTCTGCGCCGAAGAAGTCCCGCCAAGAATAAATGTATCCAGCCTGGTTAACGGCCGGCATAGCCCAGACATATGCGAGATACGCACTTGCGAAATCCAGTTCGTCATACAGTTTGTCGATGGACTCTTTGGTGGGAACACCAAGTTCTAGTTCAACAGGTCCGAAACGTGTCTCTATTGTCCCTGAGAGGGTATCCAGTTCCGCATGTGCCATTGGGCAGATGGTTACGAAAGCTATCGCAACTCCAAGGCACCGGGTCTTAAGGTCAAAAAACATATCTTCATCCTCTCAAAACGGTCCATGCACTCACAAATAGAATGTACTCGGCATAACCGGTTTTTCCAATCTTATAAGGGTCAGTTCCCAAATAGTCGGTTCGGAGAGTTTCGAGTTTCGGCAAGGACAGTGTCCGCTTCCAGCCTGCGGATTCAACGGATCGCAACAACACACTGTTCATACTTCTCGGCTGGTGTCGGTATTGCGAGGTCTTTCTGGGCCGTTCGTCGAAGAGCTTTGGTTGCGAAATACGGTCCAACATGAGCCGAGAGGGCCCTGGCTGAACTTGCGTGGCGGCGTCTATTCAGGTGTTGATTCCAGCGATTACCCTATCGCTTTTCTTGCCGCAACAGTGGTGTCAAATGCCCTGCACTGATATGGGTTGAAAAATGTTATGTGCTATAATAATGATGATGTGTAAATTAGAGGTGCGAGATGCTGATTGAAGAGCCAGTGGCTTTGGGTACCGGTGGAAATAACGGGCTTGGTGCCGTGACCGCTTGATGCCTGATGAAGGTGCGCGAACTTGCCATGTTGGTCGGATAGATCATCAACAAGCCGCTCGTGAACGGAACTACTATCCGGCTGGGCAGCGTTGTGTACCTGCCGCCGAAACAAGGAAAACGAATGACCGAGCCCATCCTCAAAGTCGAGATAGCCGACAACATCGCCACACTGACGATGAACCGACCCCACAAACGCAATGCAATGTGCGACGAGCTATTGTTGGCTATCGACGCGTTCTTTTCCAATCCACCGACTGAGGTCAAAGTTGTGGTGCTGACTGGAACTGCCGGGCACTATTGTTCAGGTCTGGACCTGTCAGAGCATGTCGCTCGCGATGCCGAGGGTACCATGCGCCATTCGCGCGGCTGGCATGATGTCATGGACAAGATCCAGTATGGCGGGTTGCCGGTGGTCTCAGCTATGTTTGGTGCAGTGATTGGTGGCGGGCTTGAGTTGGCCACCTCGACACATGTGCGGATTGCCGAACCTTCAACAATCCTGCAGCTGCCCGAAGGAAAAAGAGGCATTTTCGTTGGTGGCGGTGCGACGGTACGTGTCGGGAGAATTCTGGGCGCAGACAGGATGATCGAAATGATGCTCACAGGACGCAAGTACGACGCCGATGAAGGCTTGGCGCTGGGGCTGGCCCATTACTCTGTCGGCGAGGGCGAGGCTTTGCCGTTGGCTATGGAACTGGCGAAAAAAATCGCCTCGAACGCTCCGCTTTCAAATTATATCATGATTCAGGGCATTTCGCGGATCGAGGACATGTCAAAGGCGGATGGGTTGTTTACCGAAAGCCTGTGCGCTGCGCTGACTCAGACCAGCCCGGACGCGCTGGAAGGGCTAGAAGCCTTTCTGCAGAAACGTAACCCAACATTCAGGTAGACCCATGGCCAAGGTAGCAAAGACTCTTAAAGAGAAAACCGACGTGGCTCAGGTTTCTGACGCCACTTTATACAGTTTTGTCGGTTATCATATGAAGCGCAGCTTTAACGTGGTGCAGGCTGATCTTGCGCGTACACTAAGGCCGTTCAAATTACGGATGACCACCTATACCGCTTTGTTGCTGATAGTGGAAAACCCGGGGATGCGGCAGGTGCAATTGGCCAATGCGATGGATGTCGAAAGGCCCAATCTGGTGGTGATCATCGACGAGCTTGAAAGCCGTGAACTGATCACCAGAGATCAGGTGCCGAACGACCGGCGCGCCTATGCGCTCAAGGCAACGCTTGCGGGGCGAAGGCTGTGCGACAAGGCCGTGAAGGCAGTGAAAATGCATGAAAATAAACTGTTTTCCGATTGGGACGAGGAAACCAAAGAAACTGTAATTCGGGCGCTGGGATTGATCCATCGCCGCAAGGGCGAGGTGTAAGACATGGTAGAAACCTCAGCGCTCATTCCGCATTCAGTGATCCGAGAAGACCGGACCGACGGCGCAATTGTTCTGCGGTCCGAGCTTGAACTGGGTCCTGTTGCAAAAAATACTGGTGAATGGTTGCACCGCTGGGCGGTTGAGGCACCCAACCGGGTATTCATTGCCGAACGCGATGGCGATGGCTGGCGCGAAGTTACTTATGCCCAGATGCTGGCAAAGGTTCGCTGCGTAGCCGCCTCGTTGCTGGCCCGTGGAATGGGACCCGGCAAACCTATCGTTGTATTGTCCGCGCCCAGCGTTGATCACGGCATATTGACACTGGCCGCACAATATATCGGTGCGCCGACTGTGCCTCTGGCCGAGCAGTACTCACTGATCGGCGATGCCCATCCCCGTGTGGTTTATGCGGTGAAAAAGGTGCGCTCGGCGATGATCTTTGCTGAAGATGCCGGACCATACGGCAAAGCGTTGAACCTGCCTGAACTGGCGGGAATCGATAAAGTTGTGAGCCATGGTGCCAGCGTCGAAAAAGGTTATCTTGCTTTTGCTGATCTGTTTGCCGGGCAGCCGGGGCCGGAGCTGGATGCGGCTTATGCCGCTGTCGAGCCGGACACATTGGCCAAGATTCTGTTCACTTCGGGGTCTACGTCGAACCCGAAAGGCGTGCCGCAGACGCAAATGATGATGTGCGTGAATCAGGCGCAATACCTGGCCTGCCTTCCGTTTTTGGGAGAGCGGCCGCATACTATTGTCGACTGGCTGCCATGGAACCATGTCTTCGCCGGCAGTTCGGATTTCAACATGGTTCTGGCGAATGGTGGTTCGTTGTATCTAGATGACGGCAAACCGGTGAAAGGCCGGTTTGATCGGACATTGGAAAACCTGGCGCTTAAAACCGGAACCCTTAGTTTTAACGTCCCCGTGGCCTATGCAATGCTGGTCGAGGCGATGCGCAAGGATGCCAAATTGCGCAAGGAGTTCTTTACCAATCTCGACATGATCTTTTACGCCGGTGCTTCGCTGCCTGCCGAAATCTGGGGCGCGCTTGAAGAAATGTCGCTTGAAGTCACCGGCAAAATTCCAATGATGACGTCAAGCTGGGGCATGACCGAAACTGCACCTGCCTGTATCATCCACCATCAGGGCGGGGCGCAAACAGGAATGATCGGCGTGCCAATGCCTGGCCTAGAGGTCAAGCTGATCCCGGAACAGCCAGAACGATATGAGCTACGTGTACGCGGGCCAAACGTGATGCCAGGCTATTTCGAGGACCCGGTGAAAACCGCCGAGACCTTTGATGACCAAGGTTTTCTGATCACTGGCGATGCGGTGCGTTTCATCGACGCAAATGACGTCACCAAAGGTGTTAAGTTTGGTGGTCGTATTTCAGAAGATTTCAAGTTGCTGACAGGCACTTGGGTGCAGGCCGGGATGCTGCGGATCAAGGCGCTTGATGCGCTGGCAGGGCTGGCGCAGGATGTGGTGCTGACCGGCGCTGATCGAAACGACCTTGGCTTGATGATTTTCCCCGATCCGCACCGGCATCTTGATGATCATGGCGATGGCACGGTTCGTGACGCTGCCTATTGCGCGCAAGTCCGGGAACGACTGAGTGCCTTCGCCGAAAAGGCCACCGGATCCTCGAACCGGATCGTCCGGGCAATCGTGATGTCTGAACCACCCTCAGTAGGGGATGGCGAAATCACAGCCAAAGGCAGCCTGAACAACCGCGCCATCACACAGCGCCGCGCCGGGCTGCTTGACCGGCTTTACGACGACGCCGATCAGGCAGTCATTCATATCTGAGGGAATACCATGATCGACCTGAGTAAGATCCGCGCAATCGACATTCACACACATGCCGAAGAGCCCTGTGGCTGTCACTCTGATGACGGGTATGATGATCTGCAAACGACCATGGCGGGCTATTTCGGCGCTCCGTGGCAACATCCGCCCACGATACCCGAAACCGCAGCCCATTACCGCGAACAGAACATCGCTGCGGTGATCTTTCCTGTCGATGCCGAACGCGAAACCGGGTATCGTCGCTATTCCAACGACGAGGTTATCGAACTGGTCAAGGACAACGACGATGTGTTGATCCCGTTTGCCTCGATCGACCCGTGGAAAGGCAAGATGGCGGTGCGCGAGGCCCGTCGTCTGATCGAAGATCATGGCATCAAGGGCTTCAAATTCCACCCGACTTTTCAGGGGTTTTTCCCCAATGACCGGATGGCCTATCCGTTCTACGAGCTGCTGGAACATTACGGTGCCATTGGCCTTTTCCATACAGGACAGACCGGGGTAGGGTCAGGCATGCCGGGTGGCAATGGCATGCGGCTGAAATTCTCTAACCCGATGTATCTGGACGATGTCGCGGTCGATTTTCCTGATATGAAGATCATCATGGCGCACCCATCCTTTCCCTGGCAGGAAGAGGCGCTTGCCGTGGCCCAGCACAAGCCCAACGTTTATATTGACCTGTCGGGCTGGTCGCCGAAATATTTCCCGTCGATTCTGGTGCGTTATTGTAACTCGATCCTGCGCAAAAAGGTGTTGTTCGGCTCGGACTGGCCGATGATTACACCCGAACGCTGGCTGGCAGATTTTGAGAAAATCGCCATCAAAGATCATTTGCGCGAAGACATTACCAAGAACAACACCGCACGGCTGTTGGGTTTAATGTAAAATGTTACCCGCCCCGAGTTGAAACCCCTTGGCAAGCTGCGCGCGGAGCTTGCACCTTTCATTGAGATAGGCTCGGGCCGCAGTGATGGCGACGACCAAAGCTTCTGCGTCTTGCTACGTTGTCGTGACGATTTTCTGCAGCATCTCAAATACTGCCTGTGTCACCGGGGAAAACATCCAGTCGCCGCCGTTGTCTGTTTATATTCCAAAGGCCAGACAACGGGCCCACTTTTGCACGGGACCTGTGAAAAGCATAAGACAAGATGTGTTCAATTGGGAAGAAGCGTTGATTGGGTCCGGGTACTACACCATGGACCAGATCAAGTAATACAAACTAACAAAACCTCGTCCACCTGATTGGTGGGCGAGGAACACTATAACCCGACTGGGCCAGTGAATGACAACTCTTCTTGAAATGCGCGCAATAACCAAAACCTTCCCGGGGGTTAAAGCGCTGGATTACGTTGATCTGCAGGTCGTTCAGGGGAAATCCACGCGCTTGTTGGTAAAACGGAGCCGGGAAATCTACCCTGATGAAAGTTCTGTCAGGGGTCTATCCCGCGGGTGGCTACGATGGTGAAATTGTCTATGACGCGACTGTCACCAACTTTGCCACCATCGCGGACAGCGAAAAGCTGGGCATTATAATCATTCATCAGGAGCTGGCGCTGGTGCCGCTTTTGTCTGTCGCTGAAAACTTGTTTCTGGGCAATGAGGTCGCCAAACATGGTGTGCTGAACTGGCCGCTCAAGGCCGGGGCGTGTTGATGATCTCGTCTGAGATGCCGGAACTGCTAGGCATGTGTGACCGAATATTTGTGATGAACTAAGGCGAGTTGGTCGCGGAACTAGACGCACAGGATGCAAGTCAGGAACGCATCATGTCGTTCATCGTGACAGAATAAGGGTTTGGGGAATGAGCGAGACCAAGAAAGGTATCAGGGCCTATCTAGCCAGCCATCTGCGCGAATACGGTCTGTTGTTGGCGCTGCTGGCGATCATGGCATTTTTTCAGATCATGACTGGCGGGGTGATGCTCAAATCGGTGAATATCACCAATCTATTCCTGCAAAACAGTTATATCATCATGGCGCTGGGCATGTTGGTGGTGATTGTTGCCGACCATATTGACCTGTCGGTCGGATCTGTCATGGGTTTTATCGGCGCTTTGGCGGCAGTGATGATCGTGCAATGGGAGTTGCCGCTTTGGCTGGCTATCCCGATTTGTTTGTTTTTCGGCGCGCTTATTGGTGCGGCTCAGGGCTATTGGGTCGCGTATTGGAGCATTCCGACGTTTATCGTGACGCTGGCCGGAATGCTGGTGTTTCGCGGTTTGTCCCTTTGGTTGCTCGAAGGGCAGTCCGTTGGGCCATTCCCCAAGGAATTTCAGGCGCTATCTACTGGGTTTATCCCAGACTTCTTTCCCGAAGGCGTAAGCAATTCCATTGCTGATTTCTTTGGCCTTCGACGGTTCAATGGGAGTACATTGGCGTCTGGTATCATTGCCGCGGCAGTGATTGTCTGGCTTGGGCTGCGTGGGCGTGCACGCGACAAATCCTATGGAATTGAAGGTGAGCCACGATCGTTTTTCATTGCCCGCAATGCTATTGTCGCAGCGGCGTTGTTGTTTGTGTGTTTCAAACTGTCGACGTTTCGCGGTCTGCCAAATGTGTTGATCACGATGACTGTTTTGACAGTTATCTACACTTTCATTACCGAAAAAACCACGATTGGGCGGCGAGTGTACGCGGTCGGTGGCAATGAAAAAGCCGCCGAGCTTTCGGGTATCAAAACCAAACGCCTAACCTTCATTGCCTTTACCAATATGGGCATGCTGGCAGCGTTGGCCGGACTGATCTTTGCGGCAAGGCTAAACACAGCCACGCCTAGGCGGGTTTTGCCGTTTAACCTGACGTGATTGCGGCTGTTTTCATCGGCGGTGCATCGATGTCTGGCGGCGTTGGCAAAGTGGTCGGCGCGGTTGTTGGCGCCTTTATCATGGGCGTGATGAACAACGGCATGTCGATCATGGGGATCGGCATTGACTATCAGCAGGTTATCAAAGGCCTTGTGCTGCTCGCTGCTGATATACTTGACGTCTACAACAAGAATAAGGAAGGGTAACCAATATGCTTGTTTCGCAAGTCACTGCAGCAGATGGGTCTTCGGTGGTTGTTGCCCGCGACGGCACCAAGGCCTATATCATCGAAAATTCCAATAGCCTGCTGGACCTAGCACATGAGGCGATTGCTGATGGTATAAGCCTAATCATCTCTATCACGCGCCACGGGTTGGGTGCGCCCGTTGATCTTGCCCGAGCTTGCGATGAGGGGAAAATGCAACTGCCCATCCACCACCCTGACCCCACGCACTTGCATTTGACAGGCACCGGTTTGACGCATCTCGGCAGTGCGGCGACCCGAGACGCAATGCACACCAAAACCAGCGACATTGCCGAGGCCGACCTGTCGGATTCAATGAAGATGTTTCAGATGGGTCTAAAGGATGGTCGCCCGGCCTCAGGCAGCATTAGTGTGCAACCTGAATGGTTCTACAAAGGCAACGGCATAATGGCTGTCGCGGCAGGGCAGCATTTGGTTTCGCCCGATTTCGCACTAGATGCTGGCGAAGAGCCTGAAATCGCCGGAATATATGTCATCGGCAAGGATGGCACCCCATTCCGCATCGGTTTCGCGCTGGCCAATGAGTTTTCCGACCATGTGACAGAGCGAATAAACTACCTGTTTCTGGCCCATTCCAAACTGCGCCAATGCTCATTTGGGCCGGAATTTCTGATCGGTGAATTGCCTGCCGATGTGAAGGGCATGTCACGCATTCTACGGGATGGCAAAGTGCTTTGGCAGAAACCTTTTGCGTCAGGCGAGGCGAACATGTCCCATACGCTTGCAAATCTGGAACATCATCATTTCAAATATGACGCGTTCGGCCAGACCGGCGATGTGCATATGTTCGGCACGGCGACCTTGTCTTTTGCCGACGGGATAACGGCGCAATCCGGTGATGTGTTTGAAATTGAGGCACCGCCGTTTGGACTGCCTCTGCGCAATGCATTGCAGGAAACCAAAACAAAGTCCAAATGGTGAAAGTCTTTTAGTCATGCATTTCATTCCAGCCAAATGGCCCCGCAAACTCCGCTCGCAGGAATGGTTTGGTGGCACGTCACGCGATCATATTTACCACCGCATCTGGTTGAAAAATCAGGGATTGCCTGCCGATCTGTTTGACGGGCGTCCAGTGATTGGCATTTGCAATACCTGGTCGCAACTGACCCCATGCAACGCCCATCTGCGCGATCTGGCTGAACGCGTGAAACACGGCATTTACGAGGCGGGTGGCTTGCCGCTGGAATTCCCGGTGTTTTCGCCTGGCGAAAGTACGCTGCGCCCAACGGCGATGATGTATCGCAATATGTGTGCAATGGATGTCGAAGAGGCCATTCGCGCCAATCCGTTGGACGGCGTCGTGTTAGTGTCGATCTGATGCTGGATGACTGAGACCGCTGTGGGCGCGACGTACCGACGATTGTCAATCTGATGCCGTCAGGCAAATCCCTGATGGAAGAGTTCTTTTATGCCGGCGGTTTACCTGTCGTTCTGAAACGTTTGGGCGAGGCTGGGTTACTGCATCGCGACGCACTAACAGTATCCGGCGAAACCGCATGGGAACAGGTGCGCGAGGCGCAGAACTGGAATGAGGACGTGATCCTGCCAGTGGAAAAAGCGTTGACCCAGCAGGGTGGCATTGCCGTGTTGCGCGGCAATCTGGCCCCAGATGGCGCAGTTCTGAAACCATCAGCAGCCAGTGAGCATCTGCTCAAACACAGAGGTCGTGCCGTGGTGTTTGAGAAAATTGATGACTACAAAGCCAAGATCAACGACGAAGCACTGGACATAGACGAAACCTGCATCATGGTGCTGAAAAACTGCGGGCCACGCGGGTATCCGGGCATGGCTGAGGTCGGCAATATGGGATTGCCGCCTAAGACCCTGCGTAAAGGTATCACCGATATGGTGCGCATTTCCGATGCGCGAATGTCAGGTACTGCTTATGGCACGGTGGTTCTGCACACGTCGCCCGAGGCTGCAGTGGGCGGACCGTTGGCTGTCGTGCAAAACGGTGACATGATCATATTGGACGTTCCAGACCGAAGCCTGACACTTGAGGTGTCCGAGGTCGAGTTGATGGCTCGTCTGGCTGCATGGAAACCTCTTACAGAGCGTCCAAATGGCGGATACGCTCAGTTGTTTCACGACCATGTCGAAGGTGCGGATACTGGCGCTGATTTTGATTTCCTCAAAAGATGTCGCGGCAGTGCCGTTGCAAAGGAGAGTCACTGATGGTCATCAAAACGGCTCTTGTTGGTATTGATAAAATTGCGCGAGATCAGCATATTCCCACCCTTGCAGCCAATCTCGATTTCGACCCTGTCGCGGCAGTTAGTCGAAATGCCCAAATCGAAGGTATCGCCAATTACGCAACGCTTGGTGACCTGCTTACAGAGCGGCCCGATATCGAATTGGTGTCACTATGTATGCCACCAGCTGCACGGTTTAGTTATGCGGTTCGCGCCATTGCCGCTGGCCGCCATGTGATGCTGGCCCCCCCGGAGCAACCTTGTCTGAATGTCACGAACTGGTGCGTTTAGCGAAGGCCAAGGGGGTATGCCTGTTCGCAACTTGGCATCCGAGCAGCGCAGCAGCAGTACCCGCGGCCAAGGCCTGGCTGGCCAATAAACAACTGCGTGAGCTTACAATCATCTGGAAAGAAGATGTGCGCCGCTGGCATCCTGATCAGGACTGGACTGGACTGGACTGGACTTGGCAGGCCGGTGGGCTGGGCGTGTTTGATCCCGGCATAAACGCATTATCAATCCTTACCGAAATTCTGCCACAGCTGGTGCATCTGACAAAATCCGATCTGTGGTTCCCGGAAAATCGACAAACCCCGATTGCGGCAAAGCTTGAGTCTGCCCATCCAGACGGAGCCTCCATTCGCGCAGAATTTGACTGGCGTAAAAAGGGCGATCAGATTTGGACCATCAATGCCAAAACGGATGACGGTGATCTATTGTTGTTGGACGGCGGTGAAAGGATGCAGGTGAACGGCGTGTCACATGATATCGCCAAGAGCGCGCCATTAAACGGAGAATACGCTGATCTTTACGCCCAGATGGCACGCCTTGTATTCACTGGAGCTTCGGATGTGGATCTGTCACCGATGACGCATGTGGTTGATGCGTTTGCGTTGGGAACGCGGCATGAAGCTGAGGCGTTTTTCGACTAAGGCGTTCGCAGGATCGCCCACTGTGTAGATAAATACCCGGGCATTGCCTAATGTCTGAACTACCAATTGACTAAATCGAATACAAAGAGGCACTTTATGACCAAGCAATTTGCGTCCTATCCAAGTCTGGCAGAAAAAACAGTTTTTGTATCTGGTGGCGCATCAGGAATTGGTGCCGAGATTGTTCAGGCCTTTGCGGCACAGAATTCCCGCGTCGGATTTGTCGATATTGATCAAGAGACCGGCGCGACACTTGCTGAAAAACTTGGCGAGAATGTCGAGTTTGCAGCCTGCGACCTCCGCGATATTGACGCGCTTCGGGTTGCATTCAGCGATCTGGTTGAACGGCTTGGGCCAGCAAATGTTCTGGTCAACAATGCAGCGCGCGATGACCGACATGACTGGTCTGATGTCACGCCGGAATACTACGACGAACGCATGGCGACGAACCTGCGCCATATGTTCTTTGCCATGCAGGCCGTCGCGCCCGGCATGATAGACGCGGGCGGTGGGTCGATCATCAATATGGGATCAAATTCCTGGTGGGAGGCCGGTGGTGGGTTCCCGGTCTATGCCACGGCCAAGGCTGCAGTGCATGGGCTAACCCGAACAATGGCGCGCGACCTTGGAAAGCACCGCATTCGGGTCAATACGGTTGTTCCTGGCTGGATCATGACCGAGCGGCAAAAAACATTGTGGGCGACCGAAGAGGCGCTTGAGGGGCACAAAGAGCGCCAATGCCTGCCCGATCTGATCGACCCGGTCTATGTTGCGCGAATGGTTGTTTTTCTAGCCAGCGACGATGCCGCGATGTGTACGGCCAACAACTATATGGTCGAAGCGGGCTCTATCTGACATCGGGCTGACATCGGGCGGTGAAAAGGTTTGGGCTGGTCTGCGGTGGGTTGATAACGGAAATTTGAAAGAGTCGTGAAGACGCACGCAATGTGCTAATTGCTATTGGTGTCTGCGGTTGCTTTGGGCTTGGACATTGGCGGTTTGGCGATCTTTTCGATTATTTGAACTGCTTACATTCGCAAATTACTGATGTGCTGTAGCTGGTAGAACATGTCAAGTCTGGTGCTTTGACTTGACCCTAATGTGAAATTTGTCAGGCTGCATCCAAGGGAACATTTGTTTCAAACACTATTGGGAGATCGAATATGAAAAATCAAAATCTATTGAAATCAGCCCTGCTAAGCGCAAGTCTTTTGGTGGCGGCGAATATCGTATCAGCCGAAACCTTTCGCTGGGCCTCAAAGACTGACCCGCAGACAATGGACCCTCATGCGGTTAGTTCTGCGCCGGTTTTGTCCTTCCTGAATAACATCTACGAAGGCCTTGTGCGACGTGGCCGGGACATGTCGATTGAACCATCTCTTGCTGCGTCCTGGGAGCCTTTGGATGGCGAAAACGGCTGGCGGTTTAACCTGCGTGAAGGCGTGACCTTTCAGGATGGTGCAGATCTTACCGCCGAAGACGTGTTGTTTTCCTATCAGCGCGCTGCAAGCGAAGAATCTGATGTCCGTTCCTGGTTTGCTCCAGTTTCTGATGTACGGGTGATTGATGATCATACTATTGATTTCATCACCAAAGCACCAAACCCATTATTCCCTGACTCCATCGCAAACTTTATGATCCTGGACAAAGGCTGGGCTGAGCGCAACGACGCAGCCCTGCCAGCGCGGGACGCCGAGAATTTCGCGACCATGAATGTGAACGGTACGGGCCCGTTTACCCTGCAAAGCCGAGATCCCGGTGTACGCACGGTTCTTGTTCCAAACGCAAACTGGTGGGACACGCCTGAACATAACGTCACAGAAGCAACCTTTACCCCCATCGGAAATTCGGCAACCGGGTTGGCAGCTTTGTTGTCTGGTGAGATTGACTTCATCCAGCCAATTCCCCTGCAGGATGTGCAACAAGTTGAAAGCCGCGACGGGTTCAAAGTGCTGGAAGGCGAAGAAACCCGTGTGATCATGTTCGGCTTTCCGCATGAGCATGAAAAACTGCTTTATTCTACAAATGAAAGCGACAGCAATCCGTTCAGTGACCCCCGCGTGCGTTTGGCGGCTGCCCATGCGCTGGACATCGATTCAATCGACCGGGTGCTTTTTCGCGGTAAAATCGGAGCGGCGTCGCAGCTGGTTCCCGCGGGGATTTCTGGCTACTCCGAGGCCAACGGAAACCGCCCGGCCTATGATCCTGAGCGCGCAAAGGCGCTTTTGGCTGAGGCCGGTTATTCCGATGGGTTTTCGTTTGGGCTGAAATGCCCCAATGATCGCTATATCAACGACGAAGCCCTGTGCCGGGCCGCCGCTTCGATGTTTGCGGCTGTTGGATTGAACGCAGAGCTTAGCACCGGGCCGGTTCGCGATTACTGGCCACAGTTGCGCGAGGATGATTTTGATATGTACCTGCTGGGCTGGTCGCCGGGCACGTTTGATATGGAACATCCGATCCGTTTCCTGCTGCACAGCCAGGACAACGAAAAGAAGCTGGGATCGTGGAACTTTGGCAATTATTCAAACGCCCGCGTTGATGAGCTGTTGCCGATGATCCAACAGGAAATTGACCCGGAAAACCGTCAAAAGTTGATTGATGAACTTGTGGCAATTACTCAGGAAGAAGTCGCCTATATCCCACTTTATACGCAACCGCTGATCTGGGCCTCGAAGGACAATATCGACCTGACACAACGCGCCGACAACTTCTTTATGTTGCGCTGGGTGACGGTGAACTGATCAACAGATAGACAAAAAAGGCGATGGCGTATTTTATTCTGAAACGACTGGTTCAGTCTGTCTTTGTAATGATTGCCGTCGCCTTCCTGGCATTTTCCCTATTTCGATTTGTTGGCGACCCGGTCAGTCAAATGACCGGGGTGGAAACCACGGTTGAGGATCAGGACCGCTTGCGCGAAGGACTTGGTCTGAACGATCCGTTTGTTGTTCAGTTCATTCGTTTCTCCAGTGATCTGCTGCGCGGCGATTTCGGGTTCTCATACCGGACACGTCAACCGGTGGCCGAAATGATTACCAACCGCATTCCTGCAACGCTGGAACTTGGGGTTGTGGCGCTTTTGATCTCGCTGATTGTTGGTATCCCGGCGGGGGTTTACACCGCGTTGCGGCCGCGCGGGATTGCGACCCAGCTGATCCTGATGACGACGCTGGTCGGCGTGTCGATTCCGACCTTTGTGATAGGCATCATGCTGATTTTCCTGTTTGGCGTGCAGCTTGGTCTGCTGCCAACCTTTGGCCGGGGCGGGACGGTACATATCGGCAGTTGGGAATCATCTTTGTTCACGTTTGACGGTTGGAAATCTTTGATCCTGCCCGCTGTGACCCTTGGCGTCTATCAATTGACCCTGACGATGCGACTTGTGCGTGCTCAGATGATGGACGTCATGCGATCTGATTACATTCGGTTCGCCATGGCCCGGGGCGTTCCTTTGCACAGTTTGTATTTTCGCCATGCGTTGGCCAACACAATGGTGCCGGTGATCACCATTATCGGGCTTCAGTTCGGCGGAGTTATCGCCTTTTCCATTGTCACCGAGAGCGTTTTTCAATGGCCCGGAATGGGGCTGTTATTCCTTGAATCAATCCGATTTGTCGACATCCCCGTGATGGGGGTCTATCTGGTTGTAATTGCGTTCTTCTTTGTGCTCGTGAACCTGATAGTCGACCTGCTTTATTTCGCAATTGACCCCCGGTTGCGCGTAAAGGAAGACGTCTGATGCTGGCCTTCATCAAGCGCCGCGAACCCTTTTGGTTGTTCGTGCATTCGCCCTCGGCGATGATTGCGGCCTTTTTGACTGCGCTGATCATATTGGGCGCATTATTCGCACCGCTTATCGCGCCGTCTAACCCGTATGATTTAAGTTCATTCAGCCTGATGGACGGGTTGTTGCCTCCGGTCTGGCAAGACGGTGGTCGTTCTGCGTTTCTACTCGGTACGGATGATCAGGGCCGCGATATGATATCGTCGATCCTTTATGGCGCGCGATTGTCGCTGGTCATCGGATTGACTGCAATGGTTATTGCGACGGTTCTGGGCGTCGGGCTTGGCCTTGCCGCAGGATATTTCGGTGGTCGGTTTGATGCGGTCATCATGCGAATTGCAGACGTTCAACTGGCGCTTCCGGCTATTCTGACCGCTCTGTTGATAGATGGGATCGCACGCGGAATTTTACCCACGGAAATCCAGCAGAATATGCGCGTTACGGTTTTGACGCTGGCAATTGCCCTGTCCCTTTGGGTGAACTTTGCCCGCACCGCCCGCGCATCGACCTTTGTGGAAAAGAACAAGGAATATGTCGAGGCGGCGATCATCATGGGGCAACATCCGCTGCGGATCATGCTGATCCAGATCCTGCCTAATATCGTCGGTCCGTTGCTGGTGATAATGACGGTTGATCTTGCCTCGGCAATCTTGCTTGAGGCAACGCTGTCCTTTCTTGGCATTGGGCTGCCCGCTGATAGCCCGTCGCTTGGAACGTTGATCAGGATTGGCATGCAATTCCTGCTGTCCGGCGAATGGTGGATATTGTGGATTCCAACCGTGTTCCTCATCGTTCTTGTTGTGGCGATCAACGTTCTTGGTGACTTTCTGCGTGACATTTTTAATCCGGGGCTGCGGTAGGATGCTTACAGTCCAAGACCTTACGGTTCGATTTCCTTCTCGCTTTGGCGACTTTACGGCGATCAAGGGCGTTTCACTAAGTGTGGCACCGGGGGAAATACACGGGCTTGTCGGTGAAAGCGGAGCAGGCAAATCGACCATCGGAGCCGCCGTGATCGGCCTGCTTCAATCGCCGGGTTATGTGGCGGAGGGGAGCATGACGCTGCAGGATACGGACCTGCGCACGCTTAGTACTGATCAGGCCCATAAGATGCGCGGCAAACGCATATCAATGATCTTTCAAGACCCGCAGACCAGCCTGAACCCCTTGATGACCGTGCAGGACCAGCTTGTTGAGACAATCCAGGCGCATGAGGACATCTCAAAAACACAGGCGCGCAAACGGGCGATAGATCTTCTGGAAGAGATCGGAATTAAGAACGCAGAGACACGGATCAGGGCCTATCCGCACCAGTTCTCGGGCGGTATGCGCCAGCGTGTGGTGATCGCACTAGCCTTATGTACCGACCCAGACCTGATTATTGCGGATGAACCGACGACAGCATTGGATGTGGCGGTGCAAAGCCAGGTTCTAGGGCTGATCCGCCGTTTGGCAGATACGCGCCAGATCGGGTTTTTGCTGATCACCCACGACATCGGCGTTATTGCCCAGATCGCGGACAGGGTGACTGTTTTGCGGCATGGAATCGTGATGGAAACTGGCAAAACTGCGCAAGTTTTGGGTAAGCCGAAAAACCCTTATACCGTTGATCTGATGAAGGCGGTGCCGCCGCTTGACCGCCGTCTTGATCGGTTTCTGGTGCCAGGAGAGGACCGCAAGTCTGATACCGACCGGGACCAGGCCAAGGGGGACAAGGCCGAGAAATGGCTGTTGGCGGGGCAAAAAGACCCGGCAACAGGACTGGCGATAAATGACTTGAGTGTACGGTTTGTCGGTGAGCGGACATCGCTTTGGCGCAAACCAAAACCGTTTATTGCGTTGAACAATGTCTCGCTGGATGTGAGACCCGGCACAATTATGGGGCTTGTCGGGGAAAGTGGGTCGGGAAAATCAACGCTGGCCAAGGCTATTACCGGTTTGGTCAAACCCGCTTTGGGGACAATTCGATTGCAAGATCTGGATTTGCCGCATGGCCGCGACAGAGGCCGTCATCATCCATCACGGCGGTTGATCCAAATGGTTTTCCAAGACCCGTTCTCGAGCCTGAACGCGCGTCATCGGATTGGGTATATTCTGGGTGAACCGCTTCTTCATTATGGGTTCGAGCCTGACGCAAAGTTGCGGCGAAACCTGGTGGCGGACATGCTTGAACTGGTTGGGCTGACACCTGATGCAATCGACAAATATCCGCACCAGTTTTCAGGCGGGCAGCGGCAACGGATCGCCGTAGCGCGCACACTTTTGGCCCGACCCAAGTTCTTGATCTGTGATGAACCGACTTCGGCGCTGGATGTGTCCATTCAGGCCCAGATATTGAACCTTCTCAAGGATCTTCAGGCGACCTTTGGGCTGACCATTCTGTTTATCAGTCATAATCTGGCGGTTGTGCGCCAAATGGCCGACGACGTCACTGTGTTGCGCTATGGCAAGGTTGTGGAAACGGGCAAGGTCGAAGACGTTTTTGAACGTCCGCGTGCAGAGTATACAAAAGAGCTATTGGCGCTAACCCCGGTCACGCCAAGTGATTGGTAAGGGCTGCTCAGGTTGCTGTTTCTTCTACGATCCAGCTTATATCGTAGCGCGGTAATTCTGGTGCGGCTTCAATGTTCCTTGCGTCCTTTGACAATACTTGAAAATGCCCTTTTTGGTCTATGGCATGACACCCCGTTTCCCAGTTTGCACACCAAATCCCAACCGCAACGGCCGCATAGAACTTTGACTGTGTATTCGCACCAAAATCGAACCGTATGAGGGTTTCCACGCCTTCGACCTGTTCCGTCACAGCCGCACATCGAGTTGTCTGCCAGTTGTAAGAAGAGGGCGACCATTGGCAGACTTCGTAACATCGTTTGAAGCCGTCAAATGGCATGGCTGTTGTGTTCAAAGGTTTCGAAAAACTGGGATCTTCAAAGAACAATTCCACCAACGGTAACCGCTTGCGTTGCGACCTTTGCATGGCGCGCAGTGCCAGTGGTTTGAACCTTGAGGCATAGCCAACGGCGCAAACGCAAATCACATGGTCGCGGGCAGGGGCAAATCGGTCGCCAAGATGGTGAATGATACTGTTTTGATCCGCACCGGGCCCGATCCAGCAGGTTGAAAGCCCCATGCGCGCCAAATGCAGCACAACTTTTTGCAGGCTACGACCAACGTCGATCACCGCCAGTCGATTGTATTTGGCCGGCGCAATGGCGACCAGAAACTCGCGACATCCAACTGTTGGCCAAACGGTCAATGGCGCGGCGATATATTCAAAGCGAATTGGATGCCTGCCCAACAGGTTGTCGGGTGCGCATTGTTTCGCTGCAACATTGTTCAGTTCGGCCAGATGTTCAGGGGTAAGCCCGCGTGATTGAAACGACCGGCACGATACCCGGGCGCGCATCAAATCAAACGCATTCATACCAGTCCGGGCAGCGGGCAATGGTTCCCTGGGGCGAAGATCGTACCTGACGGTCGCAATATCAAAACACAGGTTGATAGCCAGAACTGCCGCGAGCGCCAAGGGTAACCAAACCAATATTACCGGCCAGATGCCAATCCATGACCCAATGGCTGCAAGCAAAAGCATCAGAATAACGGCGACAAAATTGGCAATGTATAACAGCCAGCCGGTAAATTGCAGCCAGACCTTTATCTTCCACAACAGGGTATTCTCGAACGCATGTTCCGTAGGATTTGCTCGTCGAGAATCCTGATCCGTCATAATCGCACCTTTGAGGTTGCCCGGCTTGCCGGAACTCTACGGGCGTAGAAATTACCGAGCAAGCACACTCGCCGCGCGGGCCAGTGCCTCTATGTCGGACCAGCTTTCAGAGGCGAGCAACTTGGCTGGTGCAACCCAGCTTCCTCCGGCGCAGACGACATTTGGCAGGCTCAGATATTGTTCCGCATTCCCCGGATTAACCCCGCCCGTCGGGCAGAAGGTGATATGCGGCAATGGCGCGCCGATAGAGCCAAGGGCAGGGGCACCGCCGATGGCTTCGGCGGGAAAGAATTTCAGCATATTATAGCCGCGTTCGGACAATCGGATGGCTTCGCTGGCGGTGGCGGCTCCGGGGAGTAGGGGCAATTCTTCTTCTTCACAGGCAGCCAGCAGGATATCCGTAGCACCGGGGGAAACGCCGAATTG
>PIVL01000639.1 GCA_003354145.1 Paracoccaceae bacterium | reverse complement strand
TAATGGGATGTACCGGCTGCTTCACCCAGCGGGTTATACTTTAACTGTTTCACCCGCAAAAACGGAGAAGTAGCCATGAGTACCAAGAAAGTTAAGATTGATGAATTGATGTCCATTGGTGTGGATATAGGCAAAGACGTTTTCCACCTGGTTGGGTTCAATCCGGCTGGAGAGCGTGTCCTGCGCAAGAAAATCAAACGCCATCAACTTGAGCAGACCTTTGAGGATTTCCCAAGGTGTATCGTCGGAATGGAAGCCTGCCTGAGTGCCCACTTTGTCAGCCGCTTCTTACGAAAGATGGGGTTTGAGCCACGGATCATCCCCGCGATCTACGTGAAACCTTTCAACAAGGGGCAAAAAAACGATTACAATGACGCCGAAGCCATCGCGGAAGCTGCTCTGCGGCCCAATCTCAAGACAGTTTCCGAGAAGACGCAGGACCAGCTCGACCTTCAAGCATTGCACCGTGTGCGGGCACGCCTGGTGTCGCGGCGCACTGCGACGGTCAATCAGATCCGCGCTTTTCTGATCGAGCAAGGCATCACAGTTCGACGTGGTTTGAGCGCATTGCGTAACTCGCTCCTCATCATTCTGAAGAACCGTGTCGATGAAATCTCACCGCGCATGCATAAGCTGATCTTGAATCTTCATCAGGATTGGATAGGGCTGGATGAGCGGGTCAAAATGACATCGTCAGAGATTGAAGCCGTCAGCAAAGCAGAGGTCGGATGTCAGCACCTGATGACCATTCCAGGGATTGGCCCCCTCATCTCCACCGCAATGGTTGCCGCCATCGGCAAGGGCGAAGCCTTTGACCGCGGTCGTGATTTTGCGGCGTGGCTTGGGCTTGTGCCACGTCAGCACAGCACGGGCGGACGCACTATTCTGGGGCGGATCACAAAACGCGGCAGCCGATATCTGCGCATGCTCTTTGTGCAAGCCGCGCAAGTCATCATGATGCGACCGAAGAACTGGCCCAAGTTCAGCTTTGGTGCTTGGCTGGAGGCAGCTTCTACACGCATGCAGCACAACAAGCTTGGCGTGGCGCTTGCCAACAAACTTGCGCGGATTGCGTGGAGCGTCCTGAACTCTGAGCGAGATTTTGATTGGAAGGAAAATGAGATAGCGGCTGCGATCTAAGCAGATTACTGCCGCCAACGATGTTCGTAAACCTCAACTGCATGGAACGGAATAAAGCGCACCCATAGTCTGAGAGCCCAAATGGCCATCATCGGCCTGGTAAGTAATGAGACAACGGCGCGTGCGTACTCCCAACAGGGCCACGGCAATTAAAAGCCGATCACAGGCCGGATACATATCAGCGACTTCCTGAGAACGTGCAATTGAACACTTGCGAACAGCAGCCGGTACATACATTGGGCTC
>PIVL01000024.1 GCA_003354145.1 Paracoccaceae bacterium | reverse complement strand
CTCTTCATAGCGGTGGACCCCCAAAACGCCTGCAGACCTCGTACCATCGCCAAAATCCCAGACAAAGCGGGTGATCGCCCCATCCTTGTCGCTGGACGTGCTGGCGTCAAAGGTCAGGGCCTGCCCGACACCCGCCATGTCCGGCCCATCGATCTGTGGCGCAGGTGCTGCGTTGACAATGACCTTGCGGCGAGTGGTAAGGGTGCTGCATCCTTCGTTCCCCCCCGCCAGCTGGGCCGTCAAGTCGACAAAATACACGCCCGGTTCAGTGAACACATGACTAGCTGAGGTTCCGCTGGTGGATGCGCCATCGCTGAATTGCCATTCGAAACCAGTTGCGCTGGCATCACCCAACTGGGTCAGCTTGGCCGAAAACGTAGCCGCGTGGTCGGTGGCCGCACGATCTTCCCCGACTATGGTTAGTTCGGGGGCTGCAACTACCGTGACATTGGTCACATCTGTATCCAAAGGTGAACAAGCCGCCTGTGCCTCGCCGGTTATGGTCAGGGTAACGGCATAGGAACCGGGGCGTTTGAACACATAAACGGGTTTTTCGCCACTGCCTGTGCCACCATCGCCAAAGGTCCAGCTAAAGGCGTTGACCGCCCCGTCAGCATCGGTTGAGCCGGACCCGTCAAAGCGCACTTGCTGATTGGTGCAAACGGTCAAATCAGGGCCCGCGTCAGAAATCGGGCCTTCGCGGATCAATGCCGCGATACGGTCCACATCCTGGCCCCATACGCTGCCTGTTTCGTTGCGAATATGCAAGGTGACCGGGAATATTCCGGGGTGTTCATAGGTTTTCGTTGGATTGATCAAATCCGAGCCGGACCCGTCGCCAAAATCCCAGGAATATTGCAACAACCCGCCATCCGGATCGGTGCTGGCAGAGGCGTCAAACAGGATGGGCTCACCTGAACAGACATCACGGTTGCCACCGGCATCAGCCATCGGGCGGGCATTGATGGTGACGGTTGTGGCATCCACTGATTTGGCATTTGCCAACCCGGTTCCATCGTCGACCCGCAGAGTGATGGGAAAGATGCCCGACCGCTCATAGACATGGGTAACGTTGCGCCCCTGTTCACCCAGCGAGCCATCGCCGAAGTCCCAAAGATAAATCAATGCATCGCCATCGGCGTCACTGGAGCCAGAGGCGTCGAATTCTATTTGTAGCCGGTCCGAGGTAATCTCAGGGCCGGCCTCGGCAATGGGGGTGTGGTTGACACGGATGATCCGGTCGTCGCTTGCGGTTGCGTTGGCAACCCCACTATCATCAGTCACGACCAACTGTGCCGACCGGATACCCGGCGTCACAAAGGCGCGCTCGACAACGCGTGCCTCAAGCGGAATGCCCAAATCGTCAAACTCCCAGCGGTAACCGACCAGAGAACCGTCCGGGTCATAGGACTGACCGGCATCAAAAACAACTGCATCGCCGGGGGCAATCAACAGATCGGCACCTGCAATGGCAACCGGTGGTGCGTTCACGACAATCAGAACTTCGCTTTCATCCATCGCCGCCCCACCCTGAAACGCGTCATAGACAGTCAGCCGAACCCGGTGCAGACCGGGGTCAGACATGGCATGCACGGCGCGAATGCCTTCGGTTGTGGTGCCGTTTGGAAATGTCCAGACATGGCGGTCGATCCGCCCGTCGGGATCAACCGAAGCACGACCGCTGACGGTGAACTCTTCACCCGGCGCCACAGTCTGCGGTGGGCCGGCATCCGCAATTGGTGCGGCATTGATAACCACCTGCATGGTGTCGCGATCAACGTTGAGCGGCGCAGTGCTGTCGTCCCGAACAACCAGGGCCACCTCGTAGGTGCCAGGACGCACAAAGGCATGTGTGACCTGCTGCCCCCGCCCGATTGTTCCATCGCCAAAGGACCACTGCCAATCCGTGACCGTACCGTCAACATCGTGCGAGCCGCCGCCGTCAAATGTCACTTCGCTGGCAGTTACATACTGATCCGGGCCAGCATCCGCCTCTGGCGCGGCATCAATCCGGATGGGAATAGTCAGATGCTGTCGTGCCGAGTCCGTAGCACTGTCGTCAACCACGGTCAGCGTGACCTGGTAACTCCCGGCACGGGTCCAGGCGTAGTCAACAACCTTGCCTTCGCCTTTAGCGCCATCGCCAAAATCCCAGAGATAGGACAGGATTTCCCCGTCTGTGTCCACCGACGCGCTGGCATCAAGAATCGCAGCCTCGGATACTGAAACCGGACGCTCGGGAATGGTGAACCGGGGCTCTGGCGGAGCGTTGACTTGAACACGCATACGGTCAACGGCGGTATTGTTGGCCACACCACTGTCGTCTGTAACAGTCAAAGCAACATTGAAGTGGCCAGAGTCCTGATAGTGATGCGTCACCAGAGCACCGTCCAAAATCGTGCCATCCCCCATGTCCCAGCTATAGGTCGCAATCTGCCCATCGTTGTCATAGCTGGCTGCGCCATCAAAACTCACCGCTTTGCCAACGACCGCCGACTGGTCAGTCCCGGCTTCGGCTATTGGTCTGAAATTTACCGTGACTTTACGGGTCTGAACGCCAAAATTACATGGGTGGTCGCTGTCGTCCTCGACACGCAGTACGGCGCGATACAGGCCCGAATCTGCATAGCTTTTGTCAACCTGCACCCCAATGGCTTCGGCACCATCACCAAACTGCCAGAGATAACGGGTGATCGGGCTGTCCGAAGCACGTGAGCGCGTACCGTCAAAGGTCAGAACCTCGCCCGGGGCAACGACCGTGTCTGCACCGGGCACCGCCAAGGGGGCGTTGCGTACATGCACCGGGATTTCAATCTCGGCACCCCTACCGGGACGTGTTCCCTGTTCAAGAACCCGCAACCGCGCAGTATATTGACCGGGTTGTGCATAGCGGTGGGCAATAACCGGATCGTCTGAATTCGTCCCGTCACCAAAAGCCCAATCATAAGACAGCGGTGTCAGGCCGACCGATGCGCTGGCATCAAAGGCCACAGCGCGACAATCGGCCAGAGGACGCGCCGCGCCAACAACGTCAGGGCGCGCCGGAACTGGCTGGCGACCGGGCGGCATTTGCAGGGCAACCGGATCGCCAGCGGCATCAAACACTGCCAGGGTCACGTCATTGGGGGTCTCAAACCCGCCAAACAGGGAAAGCGCAAGATTGGTGTCGTTGCTGTTGACATCGTCCGACGTCCAGTAGTTTTGCGCTGAAACATGCAAGCCCAGATCGGTGTAATCTGTGACCAGCGTGATTTTACCGTTGGCAGCATCAAAACTTTGCACGGTCAGGGGCCCGTCGGTCATGCGACTGAACCTTACCTCGGTCGCGGGCTGGCCCCTGGACCAGCGTACCGTTGGGCGGTAGGCAAACATGTCCAACCCTCGGGGTGGGCGGCTACGGTCACGAGACAGGCTGATGTCCAGCGAATATCCGTTTCCATCGTCACCCGCTGCCCCTTGCACATCAATGCGAAAATACGCCCGGTCGCCAATCACCTCTCCTTGAGAGCCACGCAATTCAGCGAAATTTACCCAACGACCATTGGTTTCCCGCCCGTTCGCCCAAGTGCTTTCTTTCAGCAATTTGCCCGGACCTGTGACCGGCACTATTGCAGTAGTCCGCTCTTCGCGGGCCCCATCGGCCACCGGCACCGGTCGGTCTGCCTGTGAAAAAGCGCCCGATCCGCCGAACACGCGATAAACCGTGCGGGAATTGCCAGTGCCACCATAGATGAAATCATCTGCTCCAAAAACTTCGGGATCAAATATGCGTACGTAAATGCGATCGTTCAGGTCTGACGGAATGCTGAAAAAGACCTGTTCGCGTCGATCCGGGTCGCCTTCACGGCTTGGAGCCAGAGCACCATAGACAACCAGCAACCCACTTTCTGCAGCGTCTTGATTGTCACTCGTCTGCGCAAGCACGGTTGCAGGCGCGAGCCCAGACAAACACAGTGTAACAGCTGCGGCAAATATGAATGCCAACTTCATGGCTATCCCCCTTTGTCCGGCCTGGAAATGGCAGGCCTCTTATTGAAACGCCGTGTTCCCGGCGTAGTCTTCGATAATCAGTTCTATCAATCTAAGCGCGCCAGACTCGGCAGGCAGACTGGCGCGGCAAATCCCGCTGGTGGAGTCACAGCGCAGGAATCCTTCGCGCTCGGTGCCGCCAATCGCGATCACAAACGGCGCCGCCTGCTGCAGACCGCTGGCATCCCTGGCTTCGATCTTCAGTTCAATTGGTCCTGCGGCACCTTGTGGCCGACCCAGATCAATCCGCAAAATTTCCGGCGCGTCAGTGTCCAGAAGGATTTGCATATTCTTCAAACTGACATTCCCGGTGGCGTCACTGGCCACCAGATCAAAGCTGTTTGATCCCGGCTCCAGAGGCAACTCAAGATCGAACCGACCATCAGTCAGGGGCGTCGCAACACCGTTCATCTCAAATTTTGTTGCGTCCGACACAGACCCTTCCAACCGTAAAACCTGTTCGCTGGTAAACCGTGGTGGCGGCAAATCCAGAGATATGACGGGGGGAACGCGATCCAGTAACACTTCAAATTCAAGCTGACCCTCGACCGCGCCACCAGGGGCCAACACTTCGAGAATAAACTTGCGTGGTTCAATATCAGCCGGAACGACGAATTGCACCTGCCCGGCATCGCCAACCAAGGTTTGCAGCAACTGCGATCCGTCCTTGTCGCGCACCACAACCGTAGCATCAACGCTGGCCGTGGTGTGACCCTGAACTGTCAACTTGTCCGACCTGGTGGCCAGCGCCGAGCCGACCCTTGGGATTTGGTCAGAAAGCGTGATCGACACAGACACAGGTGGGCGATAAACGACCCTCACGTTGCGCGTACTTTTGTTTCCTGCCGGATCAAGCGCCTGAACGGAAATAACGTTTTCGCCCTGCTGCAAATCCACATGACCAAGATAACTGCCATCATTTGCGACAATCAGCTCGGCTCCGTTTAGTGCCAATGTGGCTTCAATTTCGGTGACCCCAAGAACTTCGACTTGGGGCTGATCTACAATTGCATCCGGCCCCGGACTAAGCAAAGTCAGATAGGGCGGTGTATTATCCGTACGCAGGGTAAAATCCTGTGGCGTGCTCCATTCCCCCGGCAGTCCAAGTTTGTCGAGCGCGGCGACCCGCCAGTGATAGCGCGATGGGGTCAACTGGGCAGCCTCGTATTCGACGCCGCGCACACCCCATTCCGAAACCTGCATTTGGTTGAACCCAGGATCGCTGGCGATTTCGAGCCAATAGGCCTCGGCACCGGCGAATGCATCCCATTTAAGCGATGCCACAGTTGAATAGATCACTTCACCCAATGGCGGTGCCAAAAGGCGAGGGCTGGCCAGAATCGCCGCGCGCTCCGCGCCATGATCTGCAATAACCACGCCTTCGTTTTCGCCCAGCGCTATGGTTTCGTTGCCCTGCTGGATTTCAAGCTCGGCGTCGTCGTAATTGACAAACCGTGCCCCGCTCTGGTCATTTTTGATCCAGAAGTCGGCAGAATTCGTGGTTGTTTCGATACCCGGAACCTCAATTTCGAAAGACGTTTTTTCCGACAATTGGTTAAGCGCGGCATAAAAATCACCATTGACCAAAGATACTTTGGTTACCTCACCGCCGGTCAGGGGATCTGACCGCATACGCTGGATAGTGGCGTTTGAATTCGGGTTCAGGCGCAATCGACTTTGATCGCGAAACGTCACCTGGGTGGTGCTCGCCGACAATGTGCGCAACCGCTCAAACTCGATCAAGATGTCGTTCAGTTTACGGTCGCTCCAGCTTGGTTCAGCAGGGGCCCGACCTTCGACATCGCCCTGGACGTCCGACACCACGGCCTGAGCGGACCGATCACGCTGGGCGATTGAAATCTCCAGCGCCTGGTTGGCCAGATCAGTTGCAAGCCCTGCATAGGAGACAACCTTGCGCCATTCGCCACCAGTGCGTCGCAGGATCGCCACATCGCGATTTTCGATGGCCTGGCCGATTTCTTCAGGCGCGAAAATACGCGCACCTTCTGCAGTGGCGTTTTGGATCGCATCAAGGGACGCAGAAAGAGCGTCGTCCGCAGCCAGTACTTGATGCACCGGCAGGCGCAACGGCATGTTCGCTGTCAGATCGGCGGGCGACTGGATATTGTTAAGCGCCAAAACCACGGGCCAAAGATCGGGGTCGCGCAAATGACGCGCTACAAAGTCCCGTATCGTGTCATTCTCGCCATATTGTTCGACCTGCAGCGGCGCGTTCAGCGGGTCACGTTCAGCAAATAGCGGGGTCGGGATAGATAATGTCAACACAATCAGGGCCATAACCAGCCAAGGAAAAAGCCTGAAAAAATTTATGCGGACAAAAATCACAAACTTCACGCTAATAATCCTACGCATCAAGTTCATCAAAATATATTTTAGTGCTACTCTGTTATCTTTTGCCAACTCTGGAATTTTTGCAAGAAAATTCGTTTTGTTGCAGGGTACGGTAAACAAACTGTCATCCGGGAAAATTTCAAAAATGAACGGTATCCAGCGTTATAGCGATTTCGGCCTCTGGTGCGGACGCAGTATTAATATCTCTCGTGGGTCAGGATGCCGTCGATTTCAACCGCATTTTCGGCTCATACGGACTTGACCAAAACATGATCCGCTTGTCCTGCGCCATAGAAGAGAACGGATTACCGGCAAGTGGTGCGGACAACGTAAAGCGCCTGTTCTCATCGGCGTCGTATTTCGCTGCAATCAACACACCGGAAAACGCCGCGTTCCGTGAAAAGTACTATGGCTTTCACGGCGAGCGGGCTCTGGTTCTGAATTCATTGGGGCAATCCACTTATGAAGGTCTGCAGTTTCTGTCCAGCCTGATTAGCGATACCAAAACAGACTGGCGATTGCGCAGGTTTTCCAGCTCAAATCCCATCCAGTACACCAGCGTGCGACGGGCTAGTTATAGTTCGAATGCATCAAACGGATCCCCAGTTTACTTGCCCAGAGCGAACGGGATCACCTTTGACGGCATCAATATAATGTTTAGTAATAATGCGTTATGCGTTTTACTTGAAAAGGAAAATAATTCTCTAATACCATGACCCTCAACATAGGATCGTGAAGGCAGCCGCACATTTGCGCTGCCTGCCACGGCGCAGGAGGCTACTTTGGTCTGGACAATTTCAATACTACTTGCAGCTGTTATTCTGGCAATTCTTGTTTGGTTCATGCAGCGATATTACGCCAAATCAACCTTGGTAATGGCGCTGGTGCGGACTGGGTCCGGTGGGCCGAAAGTTGTCATCGATGGCGGTTATATTTCGCTTCCGGTTCTTCACCAGATCCAGAAAATTTCAATGGGCCCGATTGTGTCCCGGCTTACTCGTGATGGCGCGCAACCCTTGCTACTTGCTGGTGCGGATGACCTTGACCCGCGCCAATACGCCCCGCGCACCTATCATTACAGCGAAGCATTGGGGCGCGGTGTGCAGGGGCTGCGTATCGGCATTGTGAAACAGGGGTTCAACCGGCCTGAAAGCGAGGCAGATGTCGATGCCAAAGTAATGGCCGCCGCCGACCGTTTCCGCGACTTGGGCGCACAGGTTGCCGAGATTTCAGTGGAAGAACACAACTTTGCCACCGATTGCCGGACAGCCATTACCCTTGAGGGACTGCAAGACCACATGATGCACGGCAACAGTGCGGGCACCAATTATCGCGGTCTGTTTGTACCGTCGATGATGGATCACATGGCGCAATGGCGTAATCGCGCGGACGAGCTTTCGCATTCGCTCAAAGTCAGCATGTTTGTCGGTGAGTACTTCCAGGAAAACTATCGCGGCCGGTTCTATGGCAAAGCGCAGAACCTGATGCGCAAAGTCGTGGAGCGTTATAAGGCGGCATTTGCAAATGTCGATCTGATGCTGATGCCAACCCTGCCGATGAAACCGCCGCAAATTCCGCCAGCAGATTGTTCGCCAAGCCTGTATGTCCAGCGCGCCTTTGAAATGATCGGCAACGCGGCACCGCATAGTGCCACCGGGTATCCGGTGATGTCGCTGCCTTGTGGTCTCAGCGAAGGCCTGCCCATCGGCATGTCCCTGGTTGCCCCCAGTTATGGCGAAATGGTGATTTATCAGGCGGCGCATGCGTTCGAGCAATCCGGCGACTGGCGCAATTTTTAAGGGAGGCCAAGATGTCCATTTTGAATGAAAGTCTGGCCCATAAGATTGGCGAGATCAAATCCTCGGGTACTCCGGCGGACCAAGCAGGGACTGCGCGGCGCGAAGGGCATTCTTATGTGGTTGGCGACAAGTCCGCCGAACTGCGCCACATTACTATCCCGCAAATGTTTTCCGAAACTGTGTCCCGTTACGGGCCGCGTGATGCGCTGGTTCTGCCGAAACTGGGGAAAACCCTTAGTTATTACGATCTGGACCGCGAGGTTGACACGCTTGCCTCGGGCCTGTTGGCGTTGGGACTGGAAAAAGGGGATCGTCTTGGCATCTGGGCACCCAACCGGTTTGAGTGGTTGCTGACCCAATTTGCCACCGCACGAATCGGCGTTATTCTGGTGAGTATCAATCCGGCCTATCGTCTGGCCGAACTAAAATACGCATTGAACAAAGTCGGTTGCAATGCGCTAATATTAGCCGAGGAATTCAAGACATCCAAGTACTTGCAAATGCTGCGCAACCTTGCGCCGGTACTTGATACCTGCCCCAAAGGGTGCCTAAACAGTGCCGAACTTCCGCATCTGAAAATCGCTGTTGCCATGACGGATAGTCCCGGAAACGGCGTTTATTCTTTTACTGTGGTCCAGACCCTTGGCGGCCCTGCACAACAGCTTCGCCTTGATGCGATCACGTCCTCTCTTAACCCTGATGACCCGATTGAAAAACGCACATCAACCGTGGGCCGCATTCATCCAAATCTTGAAGTGAAAATTATTGATACCAATGGAAATATTGTAGCAGTTGGCGCGCAGGGCGAACTTTGCACCCGCGGTTATTCAGTGATGCACGGATATTGGGACGAACCAGAGAAAACTGCCGAAAGTATTGATCCGAATGGTTGGATGCATACCGGCGATTTGGCGGTTCTGGATGACGAAGGGTATTGCAGCATCGTTGGCCGTCTGAAAGATATGATCATCCGCGGGGGTGAGAACATTTATCCAAGTGAAGTCGAGGCCTTCCTGTCACTCCATCCCGGTGTCAAAGAGGTGCAGGTGTTCGGAATTCCACACGACAAACTGGGAGAAGAGGTCTGCGCGTGGTTTGTTCCCGCGGATGGCACAACGCTGACTGCGCAGGATATTGAACAGCATTGCACCGGTAAGATCGCCCATTACAAAATCCCTAAACACATTCGGTTTGTCGACGACTTTCCGATGACGGTCACTGGCAAAGTGCAGAAATTCATCATGCGAAACTGGATGGTTGAAAACGGCTAATGTTCCAAGGCCACCGGTGAATTGGTAATGCTTAGCCATTTCGCGCCGCCATTCCCGTTGCCGGGTCCGCTCGACCTCACCTAACATCCAACCTGGATGGCAGATATCGAGTGCATGACGATTACCTTTGGCCCTACTTGCAAATGTTACACTGTACAATCCACGACAGGGTTGCTATTTGGCCAGTTCCTGCAAATCCTTGCAACTCATATCTAGAAAGGTGGTGAAAACCACATGCAGGTTAGTGTTCGAGACAACAATGTCGATCAGGCGCTTCGTGCCCTGAAGAAGAAGCTGCAGCGTGAAGGCGTTTTTCGTGAAATGAAGCTTAAGCAACATTTCGAGAAACCGTCCGAGAAAAAAGCACGCCAGAAAGCTGAAGCGATCCGCCGTGCCCGTAAGCTGGCACGCAAGAAATTGGAACGCGAAGGGTAATGTAACCCATTCCTCGATGCTGAAAAAACAGAACCCCCGTTGCCCAACCGCAGCGGGGGTTTTACGTATCAGAAGGCTTTTCTTGCAAATGGACAGTCCAAGATATCAAGTCCCTAAACCGACCATTCACTGCAAATAGCATGATGGTCCAAATTGGGCCGGAAGTCGCATCTGACTTGCTTGTGCGGAATGTTTGACATCAGCGCTTATGGGCCCAGTTCAAATCGCATGGATCGATGCAATTTTTCTGTCTATCCACGATGCCATATACAACCATTTCAATTTGCAACGCCATCTGATCCTTTGCCCAACATTCCGTCTAACGCGCGTCTCAAAAAAAATGTGGCGTGGAATGAAGTCGTTACCGCGCGGTAACGGGAACTTTCCACTTTGACCGTCCACATAAGTTAACATGACAACGCCTGAATCCCAATATTCTATCAAAAATTCAGGAGTTATTCATAATTCCCTCAGGACTCTTCCAAGCGGTCGCATCTGGGGTGCACTAGGCTAGTTCCAATCAGCATCTGCACAAACTTAAACGAGGTCCCCTGATGAATGTTATGAAAACCAATACCACCCAAGTGATGGAAGACACGCCATTCGTGGAATTCTGGAACGAGGTGCTTGCACCCAAATTCATTCGTTTCAAACACGTTCTTGTTGACGGCTTGTCCCAACACAGCAAAGCGATTTTTCCTAACCTTCCCGTTCGTGTGGGTGATCGGGTGTTGGACGTTGGTTGTGGTTTTGGAGACACGGCGATCAAGCTGGCAGATATGGTGGGTGCAGGTGGCGAGGTAGTCGGTGTTGATTGCTGCGACAAGTTTCTTGAATACGCACGAAACGACGTCCAATCAAGAAAGCTGGGAAACATTAGTTTCCAACGTGGTGATGCAGAGGTTGCTCTGCCAACCGACGGTTTCGACTTTGTGTTTGCACGGTTTGGTACAATGTTTTTTGCCAATCCTGTCGCCGGCTTACGCAACATGCGCAAAGCTCTGAAACCGGGCGGTCAGATGGTTCATATCGTCTGGCGCAATCGCAAGGATAATCCCTGGCTTTCCATGGCCAAGGACATTGTAATGCAACATTTACCGGAACCCGGTGATGAGGCCCAGACCTGCGGCCCCGGTCCCTTTTCGATGTCAAACGAAGAAACCGTCAGAAAAATGATGCTTGCAGCAGGCTACGAAAACGTAACCTTTCGAAAGGTCGACGCGCAGGTTTTGGTGGGCAACAATGTCCAGGACGCAATCGACTTTCAGCTTGCGATCGGTCCGGCCGGAGAAGTTTTCCGCGAAGCAGGACAAAAGGCCGAGCGAAAACGCGACATAATCGAAGCGGCATTGGCCGAAGCAATCAACAAACAAAAGCGTGGCACAACAGGAATTGTAATGGACAGTTCTTCGTGGGTGATCAGCGCCTCAAACCCCAAATAAAAGGAGAGTTACGATGGACGACCTAAACACACGCAGGCTCGCATTCGACAAGCCCGGGCGCGGAAGAGTTTATGACAGCTTGCTGGAAACTATCGGCAACACGCCTTTGGTTCGGATCGGAAAGCTTGCGCAAGAAAATGGTTGCCAGGGTGAGGTTCTTGCCAAGCTTGAGTTCCTAAATCCGCTTGGTAGCGTTAAGGACAGGATTGCGGTATCGATGATTGAAGCAATGGAAGCTGACGGTACTATCGGCCCTGGCAGCGTGATTGTCGAGCCTACATCGGGAAATACCGGCGTTGGTCTTGCCTTTGTTTGCGCCGCAAAAGGGTACCGCTGTATATTTACGATGCCTGACAGCTTTTCGATCGAACGGCGCAAACTGATGCAGTTCCTGGGCGCAGAGTTAGCGCTTACACCAAAAGAAAAAGGCATCAACGGTGCAATTGAAAAAGCCAACGAAATCATCGCAGCAACCGACAAAGCGGTAATGCCCTGGCAATTCGGGCATCCGGCAAACCCCGAAGTTCATCGAAGAACCACTGCAGAAGAGATCTGGACGGATACCAATGGCGTGGTCGACGCAGTTGTGCTTGGTGTTGGAACCGGTGGCACTTTGACGGGTGTCGGAGAGACATTGAAAGCGTATCGACCAGACATCCGTGTTATTGCGGTAGAGCCCGAAAATAGCCCAGTAATGTCAGGAGGAGAACATTCACCGCATATGATCCAAGGTATTGGCGCCGGATTCATCCCGGATGTTTTAAACATGAATGTAATCGACGAGGTCATGACTGTCAGCAACGAAGAAGCCATAAAGACCGCGCAAAAACTGGCGGTTGTCGAAGGCATTCCCGGCGGGATCTCTGCTGGCGCGGCGTTGGCCTGCGCAATGCGGGTTGCTGCACGGGAAAACATGAAAGGAAAAACAGTCGTCACTATCTTGCCAGATTGCTCTGAGCGCTATTTGTCGACTGTTTTGTTTGACGGAATCGGCGAGTAGAATCTTGGAAAAACTATCTGCCGCGCGGGGAATTGGTTCGCCCTGTCCCGCGCGGCGGTTGGTTCAGCAATAGAATATTATTTTCCTCACACAAAATATAACTTTACCGTATAAACAGTTTTTAAGTTCCCCATGGCCGTTAAGTATTTTTTTGCCAGTAGGACGGCGGCTTTGGTTTTTTTTGCGGACAACGCAAGTCAGGATTTTCAGTATGAAACGCAAACTGACAACGATTATGGCCATGGATGTGGTCGGATATAGCCGTCTAATGGAACGCGACGAAGAAGGGACTCTGGACCGTCTGAAACGGGCGAGATCTGCGGTTTTTGACCCGACAATTTCGAAACACTCTGGTCGTGTTGTCAAACTTCTTGGAGATGGAGCGCTGGTGGAATTCCCAAGTGTTGTCGGCGCTTTTCACTGCGCGGTATCGATACAGGATGAGTTATCTCAAAGAAACTCGGATATCGACGAAAAACAGAAAATTGTACTACGCATCGGGATGCATCTTGGGGACGTCATCGTTGAAGATGATGACATCTATGGAGATGGGGTTAACGTTGCCTCTCGTTTGGAACAGATTGCTGAACCGGGAGGCGTTGTCCTGTCCCAGCAGGTCTTTGACCAAATCGGTACGAACGCGTCATTGCCGCTTTTTCCTATGGGCCCCCAAACGGTCAAGAACATCAGCCGTCCCATCGAGACCTACAAAGTAGATTTCGGCGTAGACAATTCGACCGAGCACATTGTTCGCTTCGGGGATTTTGAGTTGGATCTGGCCCTGTTTGAGTTGAGAAATGATGGTACGCCCGTGCCAACCGAGCCCCAAGTCTTTGATTTATTGACTTTTTTGGCTCGAAACAGTGAACGGACAGTCACCAAGGAAGAAATATTTGATGAAATCTGGAGCGGTCGAATAGTTTCTGATGCCGCGCTTAGCAGCCAGATTAAATCTGCGCGCCGGGTCGTTGGAGATGATGGCGCCAGCCAACATACAATCCGAACGGTTCATGGGCGAGGTTTTCGATTCATTGCCCCGACACAGAAACCGGTGGCACCGGCGACTAACGGACCCACTCTGGGTGTTTCCACTGACATGTTGACGGTAATTTCAGCCAAGCCGTCCGTCGCGGTGTTGCCATTTGAAAACCTGAACAGAAACTCGAACGAAGACTATTTGGCCGATGGTATTTCAGAAGATATTTCAACAGCATTGTCTAAGAACCGCTGGCTTACAGTCATTGCACGCAACCCCGCCTTTGCATTCCGCAATTCAACCGACGGCATAAAGACAATCGGTCAAAAACTTGCCGCCAACTATGTGATTACAGGCAGCGTTCGCAAGGCTGGCCCGCGAGTGCGTATCACGGCGCAGGTTGTTGATGCAGAATCCGAACATAGCGTCTGGTCCGAGCGGTTTGACCGGAAAGTTGAGGATATGTTTGATCTTCAGGATGAGATCACCGAAATAGTTGCCGCCCGGATCGAAGCCGAGCTTGGATTGTCCGAGCAACGCAAGGCTGAGCGACGGCCACGTAAAAACCTTGGTGCATGGGACCTTTATCACCTTGGTGTCTCGGAATTTTACAAATTCACCCTTGAGGGCAATCTGAAATGTCAGGACCTGCTGCGACAGGCTTTGGAGCTGGACCCGGAATTTGCCAGCGCCCACGCGCGTCTTGCCTATGCCATCGTCCTGGGCATGGTTTACTTCGACCTTGACCCGGAAGAAGGGCTCTTGAACGAAGCCTTGAAGGCATCCAAACGGGCCATCAAACTTGATGATCAGGACGCAAACAGCTATTTTACTCTTGGTCGAGTCCACTTGGCACGCCGTGAATATAATCTGGCAATTGACGCACTGGAATATGCCCGAGAACTGAATCCTTGCCTGGCCGTGACCTATTGCGGTTTGGGAGACTCGCTGGCGTATGAGGGACGGCTTGATGAAGCCATTGAACAATTTGAAGTCGCCATACGCCTAAGCCCACATGACCCGTTTCGTTGGGCCTTTTTTTCTTACCGGGCACTCGCCCATTTGTTTCGCGGCGAATATGTCGAAGCAGCGCATTGGTCACGCAAATCGGTTCAAATTCCGAACGCTCAATATTGGGCCTATGCCCATCTGGTTGCCTCCCTGGGACATCTTGGTGAAAGCGAACAGGCAGACAAAGCGATCACCGAGTTGCGCATGATCAAGCCAGAATTCGACATTGAATTTGCGAAGCAACATCTATTCTATCTCAAGCGTGATGATCAGCTGGATATCTATACATCGGGCCTACGAAAGGCTGGTTTATCATAGGCTTAGATAGTTAAAATGGTTGGCCGTACAATGTACGGATTTATATAATTCTACAAACCGCTGGAATACCATCCAAAGTAGCGCTGGTGACAGCAGCACAAAAACTCTCATCCTCGCAAACACTCTCGTCAAAGAGGGCCGAGTATGGCAAGCAATACAAGTACGTCCAAAACGGATACTTTAAGGGTACTGCAGATGAAAAGCGAAACTAATTCTGACTCCGACGAAGAAACAGGCATCTACCATGCTCGTTGGGAAAAGAGTTTCGAAAAGATCCTAACACCTTTTGAAGAATTCATTCACCGCCAGACGACAAGTGGCCTGCTCTTGATATGCATGGCAGTCGTAGCGTTGGTGCTGGCAAACGGGCCGCTGGCTTCCTTATATGACAATGTTCTGCACATGATGGTCGGCATCGACATCGGAAGCTGGTCATTGAAAATGTCCCTGCACCACTGGATCAATGATGGTCTTATGGCGCTGTTCTTTTTCATTGTCGGTTTGGAACTGAAACGTGAATTTCTGGTGGGTGAATTGGCGAACCCACGCAATGCGGCCCTACCAATAGCGGCTGCAATTGGCGGCATGGTCGTGCCTGCGCTGGTTTATTTCGCCATCAATCCGCAAGGAGACGCTGCGGCTGGCTGGGCGATACCGATGGCCACGGACATCGCCTTTGCCATTGGTATTCTCGCTTTGCTGGCAGGTCGGGTGCCTAAGGCATTGATCACTTTTTTGGTGGCCTTGGCGATTGTTGATGACCTTGGTGCTGTGATGGTGATTGCAGTGTTCTACACTGACAGCATTGCGTTAGGACCGTTGGCGGCAGCCGCTGGATCGTTCGCGTTACTGTTGATATTCAACCGGGGTGGCATCCGTAATTCCATACCCTATTTTATCGTCGCCGTAATAATGTGGTACGCGCTGTATCAATCAGGAGTGCATGCAACCCTGGCCGGGGTTCTGGGGGCAATGACAGTGCCAGCGACCCCTAAATACGACCCGGCGCAGTTTAGTACAAAGGTCCGGAATTTGATGAATCGTTTTGACGATAGCCACCAGCCCGGAAAAAGCATCATGACAAATGTCGAGCTGCGTGCTGTGGTGCAGACCCTGGGAAACGGGGTGCACAGCGTAGAAGCTCCGTTACAGCGACTTGAGCATATCTGGCATATGCCCGTGGCCTATCTTGTAATCCCGATCTTTGCCCTGGCCAACGCCGGAATTCCACTGGAATTCGGTTCTCTGAGTGAAACCATTAACCACCCCGTGATGCTTGGAGTGGTGCTAGGGCTGATGCTGGGCAAATTCATTGGGATCACTGGTGCCTGTTGGTTGGTGCTGAAACTGGGCTTGGCGGAATTGCCAAAAGGCACCCGGTTCGTCCAAATCGCCGGTGTTTCACTGCTGGCCGGAATTGGCTTTACAATGTCCATTTTCGTTGCCCAGCTTGCCTTTGATGGACGCGAAGATTTGTTGCTATTAGCCAAGACCGGAATCCTTCTCGCGTCATTTCTGGCTGGTATAACTGGCTTCGTCTGGCTTTATCTGGTCAGCAAACCAGGGGCAGACGAAGGCTAGGCACGGCTCTGTCAAAGAAGACCTGCTTGAGGTGGGTATGGCAGTGGATCACGAGGGCGATATCTTGACCACACCATACTTAGTTCAGATCAAGCTCTGCCAATAATGGGGCCCAGGCCGCACCGTGCATGTCCCGGTCGGATATTGCGCCTTGGGTATGTGGTCGTGGAAAGCTGAACTTGACCACACTCAGGCTAGCGATTTCAAAACGTTTGATCTCACCTACATCACACTGAAAAAGGGATGCAACACGGTCAGTAGAAAGGCTTTTCACGATTTGATCGAACGCCGTATCAGAGCCGCAAAAGATGTCAATTGTCACCCAAAATGGCCCGGCATTCTTGGAACGCACTTTAACGGCAATTTCGCGGATTTGCGTCATGGCAGCACCGTCAAAATAAACGCGTCCATTGGGTCATCAAGGACCATAACGTGGTTCAGCACGAACTCATAAATTGCCCCGCGGTCGATTTCGGCGGGGGAAAACGGGAAGGCAAACGTAGGTTGTTCCTCGAGCAGAGTCAGCGGATGATGCAACAAGTACGGGTTCAACAGTTTGGCAATAGTGGCAGCCGTTTCCTGATTTGCAGCAGTTACAATGCCCAGAACGCCGACTTCGGTTAGCGCAGTCTCCTGCACCTCCAGATCGCCTAACGTCGCGTTTTGGCCGATAATTCGCAGTTCAACAGTAAAATCGCCAGGCCCAAGCGCAAGACGGGCACAGGTTTTTTCTCGATGTTTTGCAATGATGTCGTCACACCATTCCTGGACGTTCTCAACATAGCGCGCATCGCGAATAAGTACCAGGATAATGCTCTGATATCCGGCCACTCGCGCGCCTTCCAGCTTGACCGAATAAGTGTCGCTTGGGTTCCAGATTGACCCAGTTACACGTACGCGAGTATCGTCCAACGCCGTATATTGTGCATCGGTAACGTCAAGATGCCCTCCAGGTTCATACAAGATAAACGGGTCTGTATTCTCGTACAACATGTGGGCTGAAACGGTATGCGGCGTTGCATGAGCGCCCTCAGCCAGTGGTGTGATGGTGAAACCGTCATTGTCAAAATCAACGGTGATAACGCCCGATTGTGGGTTTGTTGCACACAGCGCACCGCATTCGCCAATCTTGGCACCGTGCCACGCTGGCCCCGGATTGATGCCGTTCATGATCGGCAAGGCTGCGATAATTGCCGTGTCAGTTGTGCGCCCGGCAATGATGATATCGGCCCCGGTTTGCAAGGCTGCCGTGATCTGTTCGATACCCGCAAGGGCAACGATATGGGTGCAGTCATTGACGATATCGGCGTTGATTTCTGGTGCTGCGGGCAAGGCGCTGATTGTGTCGGCCGCAAGCGCATCGGTTATCCGCGAGACTGGTTGTTCGGATTTCAATGTGGCAATATTGGCGCTTAGTCCTTGCTCTTCTAAAATCTCTCGTGTGATCTCAACCAGCCAATCGACCATGCAATCACTGCCGCAAGTGCCAGCCGTGCCTATCACCAGCGGGCAACCAGCCTTGGCGCGGGCAAGTATCAATCCTTGCCATTCCAACTTTGTCGAGGCTCGTGCGTATTTTGAAACACCGCGCCCCAGATAGGACGGACCACTGTCGGTTGATCCTCCGTCGATGGCGATCAGGTCAGGCCCCAATGCGATCCCGCGAGCAAGGGCGTCCGCGTCATAACCAAGGCCAAGCGCGCCGGAGGGGATAAGAACCTTAGTCACTGATGCGCTGCGGTTTTGTGATGTAGCGGCGCAGGAACATTGGCGCGATGAAGCCCAAAACAGCCGCGATCAGCAGCCCGGTTGAGATTGCCGAGCTGAACAAATAGGTCCAGTCTCCGCCTGACAACACCATGGCGTCGCGCAGTTTGTTCTCCATCGCGTTGCCCAACAGGATGCCCATGATGATTGGCACGGTTGGGATATCAAGCTTGCGACATATATAGCCGAGGATGCCAAAGCCGATCATCAGCACCAGATCAAAATACGATCCAGTCAGCGAATATATCCCAACAAAGGACACCATTGTCACACCGGGAATTAGCACCGAAGGTGGAACTTGCAGGATGCGTACAAATATTTTCACCATCGGCACGTTCATCAGCAACAGCACGATATTGGCGATAAGCAGCGACGCGATTAACCCCCAAACCACGTCCGGGCGATCCGTAAACAATGTCGGCCCGGGGGTGATATTCAGCGTCATCAGCAGTGCCAGCAGTACTGCCGTGGTTCCGGACCCAGGAACACCCAGTGTGAGCATCGGGATCAGTGCCCCCCCCGCAGCAGCGTTGTTGCCTGCTTCTGGTGCAGCCACTCCTTTGGCTACTCCGGTGCCGAATTTCCCGTCTTTCCCGGCGACGGCCTTTTCCGACATATAGGCCAGGAATGATCCCAAAGAGGCCCCTGCCCCCGGCAAAATCCCCGCAATGAACCCGACACCAGAAGCGCGGATCATACACCAGCCGGAATTTGCCAGATCGCGGAACGGGATGGTGACTTTTTCCAGTTTCACCCCAAGTGCGGAATCTTTGCCGTGGCTTTCGATAAAGAAAAACACCTCGGCTATGGCGAACAGGCCAACGATTGCGACAAGGAAATCAATCCCATCCATCAAATGCAAATTGCCCCCGGTAAAGCGCGGCATGCCTGAATTATTATCAAGACCAATCATCGCAAGACCAATGCCGATACAGGACGCTAGAGCGGCCTTTGCCTGATTGTTGGACGAGATGCCGCCAAGGGTTGAAAAGGCCAGCAAATACAGGGCGAAATATTCGGCAGGGCCAAAGGAATATGCCACTCGCGACAACATTGGAGCAAGGATCATCAGGCCAATCGTGGCAAGAAATGCACCAACAAAAGATGCCACACCCGAGATGACGAGCGCATCCCCTGCCTGCCCGTTTTTGGCCATGGGATACCCATCAAGGGTGGTCATCAACGCAGGCTCATCCCCTGGAATGTTAAGCAGGATCGAACTGATCCGCCCACCATACATCGCGCCGTAATAGACCGATGTCATCAGCACCAGTGCGGCGGTGGCATCAAGACCAAGGGTAAAGGTCAGCGGGATCAGAATGGCGACGCCATTGGATGGGCCAAGCCCCGGAAGGGCTCCGATGATGGTGCCAAGGAAGCAGCCGATAACGGCAAGCATCAGGGTGAAGGGCGACAGCGCAATGCCGAAACCAAGGGATAGATTGGCGAAGAGATCGGCCATGGTGGACGGTCCTTATCTATAAATACAGTGTTTAGCCAAAAAGAACGCGCGGCAGGCCGGTCAGGCTAAGGCCAAGAATGAAATTGAACACAACGAACAATCCAAGGGACAGGCCAACACCAGCAATTGCGGCGGCGCCAATACGTGGATTGATCTGATAACTTAGAATCCCAGCAACAAATGCAGTGGGGATCAGAAAGCCCAGCGGATTCAGCAAATTGGCATAGACCACCAGCACAAGTACCGAAACCAACAATGCCCCCAGCGTGCGCAATTCCGGCCATTCGGGTTCCTGGTCGGGGCGCAGGATCATGAAAACACCACACACGGCGGCAACAGAGCCGACCAATATGGGAAAGGCTTTGGGGCCAACGGGGTCAGCTAGGAAACTGGTCTGGATTTGCGTGGCGCTTGCGATAAAAGCAAGCGCCACCAAAACGACGACCAGACCAAAGATGCGGTCTGACATAATCATCGACTTACTGGATCACACCGATTTGGCGCGACATGTCTTCAGTTTGGGCAATCACACCGTCGATCCAGGACTGAAAGTCGCCACCAACTTTGGTGAACGGAGCCAGACCGTTGGCTGCCATTTGCTCGGCCCAGGCGTCAGAATCCGCAACTGCCTGAAGGCGCGCACCCCATGCTTCAAAATCCGCATCCGAGATGTCTTTGGGCACATAAAGCCCGCGCCAGTTCACCGCGACAACGTCATAACCCTGTTCGCGTGCAGTTGGGATATCTTCAAAACCGGGAACACGCTCTTCTGTCAGAACCGCCAGCACGCGGACTTCGCCTGCTTTGATAAAGCCTACGACTTCGGACATGTCGCCAGACATTGCCTGCGTAAAGCCACCCACAGTCTGGGTGATCGCGTCGGCACCGCCATCAACACCGATGTAACGAACTTTGGTGATGTCGTCCAAACCACCAGCCTTGAGAACCTGCAAAGGCTTGAGGTGATCAAACCCGCCAACAGCTGAACCGCCGGCAAATGCAACTGAATTTGGGTCAGCTACGGCTGCTTCGACCAGATCATTCAGGCTTTGGAACGGGCTGTCAGCGGCAACAACAATCACGCCGGGATCGGCACCGATGGCCCCAACAAAACGGACCTGATCAGCGGTTGCCCCACCATAAGCATTTTGCGCCAGACGGGTTGTGGTGGCTGATGAAGCGGCGACAATCAGATCATTGTCCGAACCGCGCTTGTTCACCACAGTAGAAAAGGCAAGTCCGCCACCGGCACCCGCCATATTGGTGACCTGAACCGGAGCATCAACTTCGCCAATATCATACAGGATCTTACCTATGGAACGGCAAGTGAAATCCCATCCACCACCCGGGTTAGCCGGAGCAATACATTCGGTGGCAAACGCGTTTGATGCAGCAAAGCCAACAACAACGGCTGTCGACAGCACACTAAATATTTTCGTTTTCATTATGTCCTCCCAAGACAAATATGGCGCGTTGTTGCGCCTTGGCATTTTGCGATCATTGTGCGTCAACCTGACAACAACCTGTCACGTTTGCAAATTCTCGCACGCTGGAACGTGCCGCTCTTTCTCGTTTGACAGCGCCTGCACGCTTGGACATGCTTGCGTGACCGTCCAGTTCCAGCGGCTAATGTCAGGCCCACAAGATGCGCTTTCTGTTGATCGAAGATAACTTGAAACTTGCCGGAGCCATTGAAGAAAGGCTGCGGCTGGATGGCCACGCGGTTGATCATGCTCCGACACTTGAGACGGCAGCATCATGCATGGCTGTGGCCAGTTACGATCTGATATTGCTGGATATTATGTTGCCGGACGGAGATGGCCGCACGTTCCTGCAATCCCATCGAAGGGCCGAAAAACGCACCCCAGTTATTGTTATCACGGCCCGCTCTGCGGTGTCTGATCGGGTCAGCCTGCTTGATCTGGGAGCGGATGATTACATCACCAAACCTTTTGATTTTTCCGAGCTGGAAGCAAGGTGCAGAGCGGTTCTGCGCCGTCAAGGTGGAGCTGCGGACAATCGCAAAAAATTTGGAAACACCTATTTGGATTCGGCTGCCGGAGAGCTGCAATTTGACGACTCGCGGGTCAACTTGCGCAATCGAGAACTTCGATTGCTAGAGGTTTTCTTTGCCGCTCCGGGTCAGGTGTTTTCCAAGAATCACCTGATGGATCGTCTTTTTTCGCTGTCCGATGAAGTCTCCGAGAATGCGATCGAGGTCTATGTCGGACGGCTGCGCAAACGGCTGGAAGGGTCAGATGTTCGTATCGACACGGTGCGCGGTCTTGGCTATCGCATGGTCCCGCTGTGAAGGCGCATGGCTCAATCAGAAGACGCCTGTTCTTTCAGCTTGCCGGCGTGGCGGCAGTTCTGTCTGTTGCGTTCTTTGTGGTCCTGAGAGGCGTGGCAGAACGCGCTGCCGAAGGCACTCAGGACGACATCCTTTCCGCCTCTGCCACCGCCATTGCCGACAGTCTGCGCAGCGAAGATCAAGGTGTTACACTAGAGCTTCCATACGCTGCGCTTTCGATGCTTGGAACGATCAACGAAGATCGCGTTTTTTATCGCGTCGTCGCAGCACAAACAACGCTGACCGGGTACGCCGACTTGCCTCAGTCAACGACTACACCAAACCTTGGTGAACCGATTTTCGCAACTTTTGACTACCGGGGTGAAAAGGTGCGCGCCGTTTCCGTCAGTCGTGCAATCGGCCCGGTAAGTGACGCCACAAACGTTGTCGTCACCGTTGCCCAAACGCGTTTAGGTCTAGAGGCGATCTCACGGCGAATTACCGCCACTGCTACGGGTGTCGGGGTTGGTTTTTTCCTTCTCGCCACAGCACTTAGCCTCTGGGCTGCGAGATCAGCACTCAAGCCCATAGAACGCATGACCGACTCTGTAACCCGGCGCGGGCCGAGTGATCTGCGCCCGGTAGAATCCAACACTCCGGCAGAACTGGTGCCCTTGGTTGCGGCCTTGAATTCCTTTATGGCCCGCTTGCGTGCTTCTCTTTCGCAGACCGAGGATTTCATTGCAGAAGCCGCGCACCGTGTGCGCACTCCGCTCGCTACCGTGCGCACACAGGCTGAGATCACCCATCGAAAGTTGAACAAACCTGAACATAAACGCGCCATCCGTGAAATGATCCGGGCCATTGATGAAAGCTCTCGTTCCGCTGGGCAAATGCTTGATCATGCGATGGTGACTTTTCGCGCCGACAGCCTGACCGTTGATGCCCTTGATCTGAATGCAATAATGGCTGATATTTGCGATCGCTTGGGCCCGACGGCTGATCTCAAAGATATTGTAATTCAACGCGATTTTTGGAACAGCCCGGTAACCTTCAAAGGCGATGGCATTCTTATCCAAGCGGCATTGCAGAACATTCTTGACAACGCCATCAAATACTCCCCTGAAGACAGCACGATCATTGCGCGGGTTGACGTAAGCGGCGCCATTACGATGTCAGTTACCGATCAAGGGCGCGGCTTTGGCGGTGTAGACACAAATCGTCTGACAACGCGGTATGCTCGCGGTGCAAATGTCGACGAAATTGTCGGTTCTGGCCTTGGCCTCACTATCGCGGATGAGGTTGCGCGTGCACATGGTGGCCACATTGAAATAACACCAAACCCCGAAGGAGTCGGCGCATGCGTTTCCATTGTATTACCCATTGGCTAATCCTCGCTAGCGCTCTTATTGCCAGCCCTGCCATTGCGTTTGAAATCGAAAATCGACGCATCTATTCCGCGGATCCAGAACGCTCAGTGCTCAGGATCATTTCTACCGCTGACCTGAACGTCTTTGACCCCATTCTGCGCGCCTTTCAGGAGCAAAATCCGGGTATATCGATTGACTACAGTGTCGCCGGAACCACGGAACTGATGAAGGCAATTTACAGTGAGGGAGCGATTTTCGATCTCGCCATTTCATCTGCAATGGATCTTCAAACCAAATTAGCAAATGACGGCTTTGTCCAAAGCTATAGCAGTGCTGCCACCGCTACCCTGCCGACGTGGGCCTCTTGGCGCAATCAGCTATTCGCCTTCACTCAGGAACCCGCTGTCCTTATCGTTTCAGATGCATTTTTCACACCTGACACGATCCCGCAAAACCGCGACGCCCTCATCGCGCTACTGCGAGAAAGCCCCGAGCGATTTGCCGGGCGCATCGGCACATATGACGTGCGCCGCTCAGGGCTCGGTTATCTCGTCGCTACTCAGGACAGCCGCAACAGCGAGGCTTTTTGGCGACTCATGGAGGTAATGGGGCGACTGGATGCAAAGCTTTACTGTTGTTCTGGCGATATGATCGATGATGTGGCCAGCGGCAAGCTCGCACTCGCCTATAATGTGCTTGGCAGTTATGCAGTTTCGCAACAGGCGACAACAAACGGTTTTCACATTGTTGAACTGACCGATTTTGTGAACGTCATGCTGCGCACTGCTCTCATACCAGTCAACGCACAAAACGTCGAAGGCGCGCGCGATATGATCGACTTTCTGAGCGTACTTGACACGCGACAAGATCTTACCAGTGCCACCGGTCTACCTGCGATCAACACAATGTCTTTGCAAGAAAATACTGCGTTCAGACCAATTCGGTTCGGCCCCGGCCTCTTGGTTTTTCTCGATCAGATGAAGCGACGCAATTTCCTTCGCAACTGGGAAAACTCATTATTTCAGGAATAGCGGAATTCGTATTTTTCTGGCTGGGACTTGTTGAAATTACGAAGTGATCGCTTGAAATCGGACCAATTGTCAAAACAATTTGTCTTATGAGATAGACGATCAGCCGCGATGCTCGGTCACATCAAAATCGACATGGATGTGATTTCCGTCCAAATCGTGCAGGTTGACCTGAACGATGGGAAACCCGGGGACCGGGTCGATAGTGTGGGCGATATCACGTGCGTTCAAAGTTTCTGTAAACTCCTCTAAACCCTTGGCACGAAATGCGAAATGTTCAAGACTTACGGAGCCTCCGACCCGAGGGTCAGTTGCGACCCCAACCAGATGAACAAGCGCATTTTCACCCAGATAGAGCCATGCGCCGGGAAATGAAAAGTCGGGTCGACGTCCGGTTTGCATGCCGAGGACATCGCAATACCAGTCAATCATCGACTCGAGATTGGAGGTGCGGATGTTGACGTGATCAAAGGCGATAAGAGGCATGGAAAATCTTTAGCAGGCGAAGTGGGAGGTGTCCACGCTGACCCGCGATCTGGCCTGATGTGATCCCTAACAACGTCCTCGTTTATGGTTAGAGTTTTCCGCCAGATTTCCCTTGGCTGGGCAAGGAGCGGAAACACATGAAAGCATCGAAGTTCACGAACGCTCACGGGGTCCAAACAGTCAGAGCCTCCTCAATCCCCCGAATGGCCTGTCCGTCATGGCGGGTCATCGTTCCGGGAATACTGCCTCCCTCAGCCAGCACCTGTTCGTGCAGCGCATCCGAAATGACGAGTGGCTCGCCCAAGGGACG
>PIVL01000023.1 GCA_003354145.1 Paracoccaceae bacterium | reverse complement strand
AGATGGTGACCCTGGCAGACCTGACCCGAACCGCGTTCATGAACGGCGATCTGTCGACGGTGATGTCACCCCGGACGGTGATCAACTGGTCACAGAACGCCGAGATTTTCCGCAATTTGGGCTATGCGTTCCGCCTGTCATTCCTGAACAAATGTGACTAGCTTGAGCGCCAGACAGTGGCCGAATTCTATCAGCGTTGCTTTGACGAGGAACTGCCAGAAAGTGCGGCGAGCGTCAGCTTGGGGTGAACAGTCGCGCCGTTGGACTTCTAGTGCTGTTGGCGGGCTGTTCGCCAGGGCCCCCGGGCTTCGGGCTGACACCGGCAATTGCCTATATTCCCACGCGTGACGCGCCGGTTTGCATGGTCAGCAGAATCGTCGACGGCGATACGATCACGTTGAATTGCCGGACAAGCGATGGCAATGCCCGACTGGTCGGTTTTGACACGCCGGAAACCTATCGGCCCGGCTGTTCTGCTGAGAACCGCTTGGGTCAACGGGCCAAAATCTATCTGGAACAGCAGCTGAGGCAGGCGAAAGTGATCGACCCGACCATCCGGGGCAAAGACAAATATGGCAGGGTTCTCGTGCAATTGAAGCTGGATGGCGTGGATCTGGCCGATGTCATGGTATCGGCGGGGCTGGCCGTTCGGTACAATGGTGCAAAGCGCATTAACTGGTGCGCGAAACTGGCGGCGACATAATGGGCGCGACATATTGGGGGAGACAAACATGCATATCGGACTGATCGGCGGTATCGGTGTGGCAGCTACAGTTGTCTATTACCAGAAACTAAGTGCGGCCGTTGCAGCAAAAGGTAAACGGCTGGATCTGACGATCGTGAACGCAGATGTGCAGGAACTGATCCGCACCAATCTGGCGGATGACCGTGACACCCAAAGCAAATCATACGCGCGACTGATCGACCGGCTTAAGGCGGCAGGTGCTGATTGCGTGGCGATCACTTCGTTGGGCGGGCATTTTTGTTACGATGAAACCGTTAAGCTGTCTTCGCTGCCGTTGATTTCGGCCGTCAAGCCACTGGACGATTACTTTGTCGCGAAGGGAATTCGAAAAGTCGGGCTGCTGGGCACACGTGTTGTCATGAAGACCAAACTGTATGGCCAGTTGCAACAGACCCAATCAGTTGCCCTTGAGGACGAAATCGAAACACTTGGTCAGGCCTATCAGGATATGGCCGTGTCAGGTGTGTGCAATCCGTCGGATCGTGATCTGTTTTTTGACGCAGGCCGCAGAATGGTAGACACTATGGGTGCCGACGCGATTGTGTTGGCTGGCACCGATCTGAACCTTGCATTTGATGGTCGGGACGTTGGATACAAATATATTGATGCGCTGGACGTACACATAGGTGTTCTATCACGGCTGGCCACCGGAGAAGCATCACTCCAAGAGGTAAAGGCGGACACATGAGCAAACACAACGAAAACCCCGCCGATCCGTTCAAAAAGGCGCTGGCCGAGGCGACCAAGGTCATGGCCAACGATCCCGAACTGACGGTCAGCTATACTGTTGATCCGTCCGGTCTGTCCGGTGAGGCCATGCGCCTTCCACAAGTCAGCCGCCGCATGACTCGCGAAGAGGTATTGCTGGCACGCGGCACGGCTGATGCTTTGGCGATGCACCGCAAGTACCATGTGGATTCGGTACACAATCGCTATGCGCCTCCCGGTGACATGGCACGCGATCTGTTTGAAGCCATGGAAACCGCACGTTGCGAAGCCATGGGCGCGCGCGACATGCCCGGCACCGCAGGCAATATTGACACCAAGATCGGCCATGAGGCCATGCGCCGCGGCTATGACCAATGCAAAACCTCGTCCGAGGCACCTCTGGCGGTTGCCGCAGGCTATCTGATCCGGCATCTGGCCACCGGACGGGACCTGCCAAAAGGCGCACAGAACGTCATGGATCTGTGGCGCGGCTTTATCGAGGATCAGGCAGGCGGCACGCTTGAGAACCTGCAGGATACACTGGATGATCCAGCAGAATTTGCCCGCTTTGCCCGTCAGATCATCAAGGATCTTGGCTATGGCGATCAGTTGGGCGAAGATCCGGACCAACTGGACGACGATCAGGATGACAACGCCGAGGACACTTCTGAGGATGATCAGGACCCGGATAGCTCGGGCTCTGAGGACACTGATGACGACGAGGCCGACGCCAATCCGGAACAAGCGCAGGAAGATCAGCAGGATGAGTCACAGGCTCAGGTCAGCATGGATGAAATGGCTGATGAAGAGATGGGCGAAGAGGCCGATATGCCCGAAGGCGAAGCGCCGCTTGAGCCGCCTGCCCCGCCCCCTGCATCCGAGGCTGATCCGAACTATAAGGTCTATCTGAACAGTCACGACGAGGAAATTACCGCCGAGGAGTTGGCAGAACCAGCTGAATTAGAGCGTTTGCGTGCCTATCTGGATCAACAGCTTGAACCTTTGAAGGGCGCTGTGTCACGGCTGGCCAACAAACTGCAGCGTCGCCTGCAGGCACAGCAGAACCGCAGTTGGCTGTTCGATCTGGAAGAGGGTATTCTGGATGCCGGACGTCTGGCCCGCGTCGTGGCTAGTCCGACAACTCCGCTTAGTTTCAAGATTGAGAAAGACACCGAATTCCGAGATACACTGGTGACCCTGCTTTTGGACAATTCCGGGTCCATGCGCGGACGTCCGATCTCGATCGCTGCAATTTGCGCCGATGTTCTGGCGCGCACGTTGGAACGCTGTGGCGTCAAGGTTGAAATTCTGGGCTTTACCACGCGCGCATGGAAAGGCGGTCAGGCCCGCGAAGCCTGGCTGAACGATGGTCGCCCGCAACAGCCCGGTCGCCTGAATGATTTGCGCCACATCATCTACAAAAGTGCCGATGCCCCATGGCGACGGACCCGGCCCAATCTTGGGCTGATGATGAAAGAGGGGCTGTTGAAGGAAAACATCGACGGCGAGGCGCTGGAATGGGCGCATCGCCGGATGACGTCCCGCACCGAAGTACGTAAAATTCTGATGGTGATTTCAGATGGTGCCCCGGTAGATGACAGCACTTTGTCAGTCAATCCCGCGAACTATCTTGAGAAGCATCTGCGTGATGTGATTGCGATGGTGGAACGCAAGAAGGCAGTGGAACTGCTGGCAATTGGGATCGGCCACGATGTCACGCGATACTATGAGCGAGCGGTAACGATTACTGATGTCGAGCAGTTGGCCGGGGCCATGACGGAACAATTGGCGTCTTTGTTTGATGCCGACCCAAGGGCACGGGCGCGCATTAAGGGCTTGCGCAAGGCTGGATAGTACGAGTGCCGCATTGCAAAGATTTCAGAACATAAGAAAGCAGGTCGATGTATCAGACATTTGAGGTAACCGCGCGACCAGAGCAGGGTCCGCCGCGATTGTTGGCTTTGCGCAGCGAGTTGGAGTCTGAAGGTCTCGATGGGTTTCTGGTGCCGCGTGCCGATGTGCATCAGGGCGAATATGTCGCCGATCACGATGCGCGTTTGGCGTGGTTAAGTGGTTTCACCGGTTCGGCCGGTTTTTGCGCAGTGTTGGCAGATTTGGCTGGTGTGTTCATCGACGGGCGCTATCGCACGCAGGTCAAAGCACAAGTGGCAGATGTGTTCACACCGGTGTCGTGGCCCGAGGTTTCTCTTTCGGATTGGCTGTCAGAGCAATTGCCCAAAGGTGGACGGGTTGGATTTGATCCCTGGCTGCATACGGTTGGGCAGATTACTGATTTAGCCAAGTCGCTCAAAAACTCTGGGATTGAACTGGTTCAATGCGAAAACTTGGTGGACCGGATTTGGACGGATCAACCCGCCCCGCCATTGATGCCAGTCAAGCCACATCCGATTGAATTTGCAGGAGAAAGTGGTGAAGATAAATGCAAGCGTCTAGCTGCCGAATTGCGTGAGGCCGGGCATCGTGCGGCAGTGATCACGCAACCGGATTCGATAATGTGGCTGCTAAACATTCGTGGCGCAGATATTGCCCGTAATCCCGTGGCACATTGCTTTGCAATATTGCACGATGATGCGCGCGTTGACCTGTTCATAGCGACAGAAAAGCTGGACGCTGTGACCGATTGGCTTAGCGATGCTGTGACCTCCCGCGATCCAGCGAATTTTCTGGAAATTCTGTCAGAGTTACACGGTCCTGTTGCCATCGACAAAGGCACCGCTCCGCAACGGGTCGCGGATGCGTTGGGTGCAGAGATGGTTTTGGCCAGTGATCCATGCGCCCTGCCCAAAGCCTGCAAAAATGCCGCCGAAATCGAAGGCAGCGCTGCTGCGCATTTGCGCGACGGGGCAGCGATGGTTGAACTGTTGTGCTGGCTGGACACGCAAGCACCCGGAACCCTAAGCGAAACACAGGTTGTCAAGCAACTTGAAGCCTACCGTCGCCGCGATAATGCGCTGCAAGACATCAGCTTTGAGACCATTTCCGGCACCGGACCCAATGGCGCAATCATGCATTACCGGGTGACCGATGAAACCGACGCGCGGCTTGAAAACGGTCATCTGCTGGTTCTGGACAGTGGCGGTCAATATCTTGACGGCACCACCGACATTACCCGCACAGTCCCTATTGGCCCACCCGGCGATGAGGAATGCGCCGCATTTACCCGGGTGCTGCAGGGAATGATCGACATGTCGATGCTGCGCTGGCCTGTTGGTCTGGCCGGGCGTGACATCGAAGCAATTGGCCGGGTGCCGCTTTGGCTGGCAGGTCAGGACTTTAATCACGGGCTGGGGCATGGTGTCGGTGCTTATCTAAGTGTGCATGAAGGTCCACAGCGCCTAAGCAGGATAAGCCATGTTCCCTTGCTGCCCGGCATGATCCTGTCAAACGAGCCGGGGTATTATCGCGAAGGTGCCTTTGGCATCCGCATCGAAAACTTGCTTGTTGTGCAAGACGCCCCTGATCTGCCCGGTGGTGATACCGAACGCGCCATGCTGAACTGGCGCACTCTGACGTATGTGCCGATTGATCGGCGATTGATTGTGACCGACATGTTGACACAGGCCGAGCGCGATTGGCTAAATGCCTATCACGCCGAGGTGGCGGAAAAAATCGCACCGCGGGTGGGCAGTGCAGCAAAACTATGGTTGGATGCAGCGACCGCGCCTTTGTAATTGGCGCAAAGGGGGCATAGATGGGTGAATACATTACAATTCGCAAAGCAGGTGGCAAGTGGACGATCCGGTCCGGTGGGGCAATTTTGGGTGAAAGTAACAATGCGCTTGAGCTAAGCGAAGGCGATTATGATCCCGTCATCTATTTTCCCAGAAAAGACGTTGCAATGGCGATGCTTGAGCGGACCGATAAAACCACCCATTGCCCGCATAAGGGCGACGCGAATTATTACAGTATCGCAAATCGCAGCAGCACGACGGAAAATGCCGTCTGGACCTATGAAGCGCCAATTGACGCTGTGGCCAAGATCAAAGATCACCTTGCGTTCCATGTTGGCGACAGCATCAAGGTTGAGCAGATCTGACAGGCTTGTCGAAAACCAGTGTAATTCGATTATTTTAGAAAGCCGACCCCCGCCGATTTCTCTGCAAATCTTGTTGGTCGGGTTGTCTTTATGGAAATGGACCTTGTCTGAAGCAACAAGGCCTAGCCGGTTTCTCGTTCCGCTTCTTCCTGAGCAAATACGATTTTGACGTTATCAACTGCACGGCGCAAATGGTCCCGCATACTGGCTGAAACCCGTTCTTTATCCCGCGCCCGCAACCCTTGGACGATGGTTTCGTGGTCAGCCATTGAAAGCCCACGCGCAACTTTACGGCTTGATGACAAGAACCGGGCCCGCCACAGCCGGGCGTGATATTGTTTGTGGGTCTTTATCAGCGACAGGTTCTTGGTTGAGGCCACAATCGCCTCGTGAAACGCCATATCGGTCTGGAAAAATTCAATCGGGTCAGAGGTTTCGGACGTCGCGACCATTGCTTCGTGCAAGGCCTCGATCTCATCGAACTCATCGGTGGTGATTTCATCACAGGCGCATTCTCCGGCCAGCGCCTCAAGTGCCGATTGAACAAGCAACAGGTGGGTCACTTCGATCAAAGATGGTTTGGCGACGATCGGGCTTTTGGCTGGGGTCATCTCGACCAGCCCTTCGGCCTCAAGCGTCAAAAGAGCCTCGCGCAGGGGCGTGCGGCTGACCCCAAGTGCTGCCGAAGTTTCGCGCTCGGGAATATTGCCTCCGGGTTTCATTTCTCCAAGCAAAATCCGTTTGCGCAACACCTCGGCAATCTGATCGCCAAGTCGCTGACGGGGAAGCGTTGAAAGTTCATTCATCGGGTTCGGCCTTTTGTTACCAGTGTTCCATCATCTTGAATTCGGGCTTTTATACGCTGTGTTCTGACCTAATCAAATGGCCAAATTACCAATTTGAACTCTGCGGGGTTCATTCGCTGAATTAGGTAAATCAGCGCTCGCATGCCTGAAATTTGCGCTTTAGGCAAAACAAGTCTGCCGAAATTCGCGCTGTCAGCCATCTAATTGGCCTGAGCTTGTCGTTAAGTGGTATACCACCCTGTCATTATCGTCATGCTTCTGGTTTACAGGCGACTAAATCGGATCATACTGTGACCAAATCTTAGGAAATGCCATGATCACACTTCCTGAAAATGCAACGCTTTTGGGCCGCGTCTGGAATGCAGACGAGCAAGGCCCGTCCGTTGTCACAATACGCGATGGGCAGGTCATCGACATCACTGCAAAAATTGCGCCTCTGGTTCGTGACATCTGCGAAATGGACGCGCCTGCTGGGTATGTGCAAGTTGCGGATGGTGTGGCCTTGGGATCTGTAGACGAGATTCTGGCAGCAAGGGTTGGCGATCTTGCCAAAACCCATTTCCTTGCGCCGTGTGATTTACAATCCATCAAGGCCTGCGGCGTCACCTTCGCCAGTTCCATGGTTGAGCGGGTGATCGAAGAACAGGCCGCTGGTGATCCTCTCAAGGCCGAAGCAATCCGCAAACGGGTTGGGCAGACCATTGGTGAAACCCTGAACAACATCGTTCCCGGATCAGAAGAGGCAACAAAGGTCAAAACCGCCCTGATCGACGAGGGCCTGTGGTCGCAATACCTTGAGGTGGGCATTGGCCCGGACGCCGAAGTGTTCTCAAAAGCACAAGTGCTGTCTTCGATGGGGACCGGAGCAATGGTTGGGCTGCACCCGATATCCAACTGGAACAATCCGGAACCCGAGGTCGTTCTGACAGTGTCCTCCAAGGGTGCCATCGTTGGCGCGACGCTGGGCAATGACGTCAATCTGCGCGATGTCGAAGGACGCTCGGCGCTGCTGCTATCCAAAGCCAAGGACAACAACGCCTCGTGTTCCATCGGCCCGATGATCCGGTTGTTTGATGCAGACTATACACTGGATGATGTGCGTCTGGCGGATCTGGACATGACCGTTACCGGCCTGGACAATTATATACTGCATGGCGAATCTACCATGCGCGAAATCAGCCGTGATCCGCTTGATCTGGTAAAGGCGACAACTGGCCGTCACCACCAATACCCCGACGGGTTCATGCTGTTTCTTGGAACCTTGTTTGCCCCAACCGAGGACCGCGATGTACCGGGCGAAGGGTTTACTCATAAGTTGGGGGATGTGGTCGAAATCGCGTCGCCAGGGCTCGGCTGCCTGACCAACACTGTGCAATTATCTACCGAATGTGCCGAATGGACGTTTGGCATCCGCGACCTGATGAGCAATTTGGCGCGCCGCAATCTACTATAAAGGACTAAGATTATGCTTAAGGGTACACATCTGATTGCCGGCCAATGGGTCGTCGGCGACACGACATTCACCAATGAACCAACCACTGGCGAGCCGGATATTTTTTCTGCGGGCACTGTGGATCTGGTCAACGAGGCTGCCGAAGCCGCCGAAGAAGCCTTTTGGACCTATGGCTATTCAACCCGCGCTGAGCGCGCCACGTTCCTGCGCACCATCGCGGATGAGATCAACGCCCGCGGTGATTTGATCACCGAAATGGGTTGCAAGGAAACCGGCCTTCCCGAAGCCCGCCTGATTGGCGAACGTGGCCGCACAACCGGCCAGCTTGTCCTGTTCGCGGATCACATCGAATCTGGCGAATATCTGGATCGTCGCCATGACAAGGCACTACCAGATCGCGCGCCCCTGCCCCGGCCAGAAATCTTTATGATGCAGCGCCCGATTGGCCCGGTTGCCGTATTTGGCGCGTCCAACTTTCCACTGGCTTTCTCAACTGCAGGCGGCGACACTGCTGCGGCATTGGCCGCCGGTTGTCCGGTCATAGTCAAAGGCCACTCCGCCCATCCCGGCACTTCTGATCTGGTTGCTCAGGCAATCGATACTGCTATTAAAACCTGCGGTATTCATCCCGGTGTGTTCAGCCTGATTCAGGGTGGCAACCGTGCGGTTGGTACTGCGACAGTGCAACATCCGCTGATCCGCGCGGTTGGATTTACGGGCTCGCTTGGTGGTGGTCGCGCCCTGTTTGATCTGTGCGCCAGCCGCCCGGAACCAATTCCATTCTTTGGCGAACTTGGGTCGGTCAATCCAATGTTCATCCTTGACGGCGCCCTTGGCGCACGCGGTGCTGCCATCGCCGAGGGCTGGGCCGGATCGCTGACAATGGGTGCCGGCCAGTTCTGCACCAACCCCGGTATCGCCGTGGTTATCGAAGGTTCGGACGCCGCGGCATTTCTATCCGCAGCCGAGGCGGCGCTGGCACCGATCGGCGCGCAAACCATGCTGACAGATGGCATCGCATCCGCCTACCATCAGGGTCGCGACCGATTGGCTGCAACCAAAGGCGTTCAGGAAGTTCTGACCACAACATGTGATTTGCGCAACGCAACGCCATATCTATTCGCCACCACCGCAGCGGAATGGCTGGCCAATGAAGATCTGGGCGAAGAAGTATTTGGCCCACTTGGCATGGTTGTCACTGCGCGGAACATGGACGAAGTCGCCGAAGTCGCCCGCTCGCTTCAGGGTCAGTTGACCTGTACTTTGCACATGGATGACGGTGACACAGCAGATGCCCAACGTCTGATGCCAATCCTGGAGCGTAAAGCCGGGCGCATCCTTGCCAATGGGTTCCCAACAGGCGTCGAAGTCTGCGACGCCATGGTGCATGGCGGCCCATATCCGGCCTCGACCAACTTTGGCGCAACGTCAGTTGGCACCCTGTCCATCCGGCGTTTTTTACGCCCGGTCTCGTATCAGAACATCCCGCATGGCGTTCTGCCTGGTGATCTGACGTGACACCAAATCTGTTTGATGTCCAAAACACCGTTGTTTTGATCTCAGGCGGCAGCCGTGGCATTGGTTTTGCCATGGCCGAGGCCTTTGCCCAACAAGGGGCAAAGGTCATTATAACGGGGCGTGAAGAGCAATCTTTGATAGCGGCCTGCAAAGAGGCACCCGCATCAGATCATCCGATGACCTTTCAAATCTGCGATGTCGCAGATACGAATGCGATCAACACCTGCGTTGCGGCTGTTATCAAGGAACACGGGCGCATCGACACGTTGATCAACTGCGCTGGTATCAACAAACGTATGCCAGTGACCGATTATACCCCTGACGACTATGACCAGATCCTAAACATCAACCTGCGGGGCGCGTTCTTTATGGCGCAAGCTGTGGGCAAACAGATGATCAAACAGGGCAGCGGCAACCAGATCAACATCGACAGCCTGTCGACTTATGGCTCGCTCGCGCAGGTTGCACCCTACGGGATGAGCAAATCGGGGCTGTCCAGCATGACACGGGGTATGGCGCTGGAATGGGGCACGCATGGCGTGCGCGTCAATGGAATCGCGCCTGGTTTCATTCTTACGGACCTGACACGCAAATTGTGGTCGGACCCGAATATGCTGGCCTGGAACAGAACCATCACACCAATGCAACGCATGGGCGATGTTGACGATTTGGTGGGAACTGCAATCTTTCTTGCTTCGCCTGCTGCATCTTATCTGACAGGGCAGGTGATCCGCGTTGATGGGGGCAGCTCTGCCGGTATCAACTGGCCAATAGCAGGTGATTTTCAGGTCACGACCGACGACTGACGCCCTGATTTCTTCTCGTCAAAATACTCCCGCCGGAGGCACAGACTGCTATTTTCTATAAGAAAATGGCAGAGAATATCGTGACGGGCCGCAAGGCCCGTTTCAATAAGGCCCGTTTCAATAAGGTCCGTTTCAATAAGGTCCGTCTCAATTCAGTAACAGCCGGTTGCACCAACATAGGTCATGTAGACCGACGTGGTCGCCGTGATCAGCAATTGGTTACGCTTCGGCCCGCCAAAGCACAGGTTTGACACCACTTCCGGTACCAATATCTCGCCCAGCATATCACCTTCGGGGCTAAAGACCTGCACGCCACTGCCGCAGCTGGTCCAGACATTGCCGTCAACATCCAGCCGAAACCCATCAGACAAGCCAACTTCAATGTCAGCAAATACCCTGCTATTTAACAACTCTCCCGTCTCGCTTACATCAAACACACGAATATGGTGCGGTCCGTTCGGATCATGCGACATACCCGTATCAGACACATAAAGCAGCGACTCATCCGGTGAAAATGCCAGTCCATTTGGTTTAACAAAATCATCCGCCACAATGCGCAGATCACCAGTTTCCGGATCAAGCCGGAATACATAGCACGCGGCTTGTTCCTGCTCAGATCGTTTGCCTTCGTAATCGGTTAAAATCCCATAAGAGGGATCGCTAAACCAGATCGAGCCATCAGATTTCACCACAACATCATTGGGCGAATTCAGCCGTTTGCCATCATAGCTATCGACCAGAACCTTGGTAGTGCCATCATGTTCGCGTCGTGTGACTTGCCGCCCACGGTGTTCACAGCTTATCAATCGGCCCTCCTGGTCAAGGGTATGACCGTTGCTATTACGTGGGTCATGATCGAAAACCCGAACCCCCATGCCCTCGGCCCACTGATATACCTTGTCGTTGGGAATATCGCTCCAGAGATAATAATTTCCCTGAGGCATATAAACCGGGCCTTCGGTCCATAGCATGCCGGATGCAATCTGCTTCAACGCAACATTTCCCTGCCCCAGCGTGCGAAACCGGGGGTCGTATGTAACTAGGTGTGATGACGCCATTTGCTATCCTGACATATGTAAAAAGGTTTAATGGTTATCCCTTGGCAAATCATGGCGAACCCGCTGATAGTTAGTCGCCAGCTCCAGACAGCCACCATCAGATAATTGCCCAACATTGGCGCGATAAATCTCTTGCCATGGTGTCTGGTGATGCAACTCAGGTGGAGTCCAATCCGCACGCCGCTGCGCCCATTCCGCGTCATCGACCAGTGCGTCCATTGTACAGGTGTTCAGATCAAGCCGCACCATATCGCCCGTGTTAAGCAACGCCAAACCACCACCAATGACTGATTCAGGCGATGCGTTCAGGATCGACGGGCTTTCAGATGTACCCGATTGCCGCCCATCCCCAACTGTTGGAAGGTGCGTCACACCCTCTTTCAAAAGTGCGTCAGGCGGTTGCATATTCACCACTTCGGCAGATCCCGGATAGCCGATACATCCGGCCCCGCGCATGAACAAAATACAATTCGCATCGATCTCAAGTTCAGGATCGTTCAGGGTCGCGTGGTAATGTTCGGGTCCATCAAAGACGATCGCGCGGGCTTCGAATATGTTCTCGGAACCGGGTTTGTTCAGATACAGCTCCTGAAACTCTTTTGAAATCACACTTGTTTTCATCAATGCGGAATCAAACAGATTACCGTTCAACACCAGGAATCCGGCGTTTTCACGCATCGGACTGTCTACTGTCATGATGACATCATGATCCTGACTGCGCACGCCTTCCAGGTTTTCAGCAAATGTCTTACCAGACGCGGTCATCGCCTCGCCATGCAGCATACCGGCGTGATGCATTTCACCCATCACGGCTGGCACGCCCCCGGCGCGGTGGAAACTTTCGCCCAGATATTTGCCAGCTGGCTGCATGTTTACCAACAAAGGCAGATCAAAACCCAGTTCCTGCCAATCCTGTAATTTCAACTCGACTCCCATATGCCGCGCGACTGCTTGCAAATGCGGCGGAGCATTGGTCGACCCACCAATCGCCGTATTCACGCGAATGGCGTTTTCAAATGCCTTTCGGGTCATGATCCTGGAGGGTGTCAAATCCTCTTTGACCATTCCAACAATGCGTTTGCCAGTCTCATAGGCCATCACCATACGTTCGCGGAATGGCGCGGGGATCGCCGCACATCCCGGCAGGCTCATGCCCAAAGCCTCAGCCAAAGCATTCATCGTGCTGGCAGTACCCATGGTGTTACAGTGCCCAATCGACGGGGCCGACGCACAGACCCGGCTGATGAATTCGTCATAATCAATGGTGCCTTCGGCCAACAAACGTCGGCTTTCCCAGACGATGGTGCCGGACCCGGCCAACTCACCTTTCCACCAGCCATCCAGCATTGGGCCACCCGACAGCACAATCGCCGGAATATCTACGGTCGCGGCCCCCATCAGCATCGCAGGCGTTGTCTTGTCACAGCCCGTCGTCAGCACTACGCCGTCCAACGGATAGCCGTGCAACACTTCGACCAAACTCAGATACGCCAGATTGCGATCAAGCGCTGCGGTTGGCCGTTTTCCGGTTTCCTGAATCGGATGCACCGGGAATTCCATCGGAATGCCGCCACCATCTCGAATACCCGCTTTGATCCGGTCCATCAGGAAGACATGAATTTTGTTACAGGGCGCAAGGTCAGAACCGGTTTGTGCCACACCAACGATTGGCCGTCCCGACTGTAATTCTTCGCGAGAATAGGAATAGTTCTGATACCGCTCAAGATACAAAGCCGTCATGCCCGGATTGTTTGGATTATCAAACCACTCTTGCGATCTCAGACTTTTGTTTGCTCTGAATTTGTCGCGATAGTCTTCCATCTGACCTAACTCCTGTGCGATCTTTCATTGGTTCGGAACTGGCAGAGTTGTTGTTTGCATCAGGCCAAAGGGTCAATGAGTTTGATTCTGGATGACTATACAAATGTATAAACCAAAGTGACACCAGTATTTGGTATACCAAGCCTTCGATCTATGGTATTTCGGTACAAATTCGGGTAGTTGCTTTGCTAACGGCCCATAAAAATTTGCCTTTTGGTTAACCCCCTGGGCAGCAATCGTAAAATAGTAGGAAAAATGATATGACCAAACCTAGCATTGGATTTATTGGCCTCGGCTTGATGGGGGGCGCAATGGTGCACCGGCTTTTGGACCAAGGCTATTCCCTGACCGTCCTCGGCAAGACCAACCGCAAATATATCGACGAAACAGTCGCGCGCGGAGCAACTGAAGCTGCGTCTGCCAAAGAGCTTGCAGCCAAATCGGAAATCATCATGCTGTGCATGGGCACTTCGGATTCAGTCGAGTCCCGCATATACGGTGAAGACGGTGTTCTTGCAGGCGCTGCCGAGGGTGCGCTTGTCATCGACTTTGGCACCTCCCTGCCCGGCTCGACCAAGAAAATCGGCGAAGATGCTGCCGCCAAGGGTATCCATTATATGGATGCCCCATTGGGCCGCACGCCCAGCCATGGTCGCGAGGGTATGCTTAATATCATGGCTGCCGGCGATCAGTCTGACTATGCCCGCGCCAAGCCCGTTCTGGATGATCTGGGAGAAAACGTGTTTCACGTTGGCCCATTGGGTGCTGGTCACACGCTGAAACTGATCAACAACTTTTTTGCGATGACGACTGCCATGGCCATGTCCGAAGCTTTTGCCATGGCTGATCTCGCCGGGCTAGAGCGTGAAAACCTGTATGACGTAATGTCCGCTGGCCCACTTAGATCCGGCATGATGGACTTTATCAAAGCCCACGCTATTGACGGAGAAATACAATTGGCATTTTCCGTCACCAATGCGCGCAAAGATGTGGGCTATTACGCTAAAATGGCCGATGATTTCGACGTCCCCAGCCAGATGAGCGGTGCCGCAAAAAACACCCTTGGCCTTGCCAAAGCGCAGGGGTTTGGTGAGCACATGGTACCAGAGATGGTCGATTGGTTTGCCGAGTTGTTCAAAAAGTAACGCGCGCATCAATTCAGTTTGGTAGAAATATCCCCGCCGGAGGCAAGGCGCACCATCTGGTGCGCCTTTTCTTATGTCAGGAATGTTCCTCAGCCGCCGTCGCCGCCAACGCCCGGTTATAAGCCTTTAGCGCATCCACATGAAACAATGCCCCGCATAATTCCGGCGCCGCGTTCTCACCACTCAAAGACACAACCGGGACATATTCAATCCCGGTGCGGTCAAACATGGGCATGGCCACTTCTAACGTGGCTGCCACATCAATATACACGCCATCCTCAATCATCTGCCAACATGCGGCTTCGTCAACCTCGGAAATATCCCGCATGACAGACGAGGCTCGAAACATCGACAAAAGATAGGCCTGTGGCCCCGCCGCCAGTCGGATATTGCGCCGTTCCAACTGGGTCAGAAAAAACGACCCGTTTACCATGCGCGATGCAAGAGCGGTGGACATGGATACCGACACCATCACCGCCAGCCCGATCTGCCAATCGCCAGTCAGCTCAAACACAATCAAAGTCGTTGATATCGGCGCCCCAAGCACCGCCGCCGCCACGGCCCCCATCCCGGCAAATGCATATAAGGTCGCCGTTCCAGACACTTCGGGCAAGATGCTCGTGGCAATCAGCCCGAAGGCCAATCCGGTCAGCGCCCCAATCATCAGCGATGGTGAAAACACTCCACCGCCCATACGTCCGCCAATGGTGATTGAAACCGCCGCCACCTTGAGCACAGCAAAGACAACTGCCTGATACAAAACAATCTCGCCGGTTAAAGCCAGATACGTTGTTTCATAGCCGACGCCGATGATCGACGGAAACCAGATCGCCAGCCCACCCAACATGCCTCCGGCAATCGCCGGGCGCAGCCAGCGTGGCATTCCGGTGCTGTCCTGCAGGCGCGTGCCCATCCCTTCGACCCAAAAAATCGAATGCATCAGCACTACCGAAATCAACCCGCAGAGCAGGCCAAGGATCAAAAACGCCGGAAGCTCGGAATAAAACTGCAATGCGATATTTGAGAGCAACGCAAATTCCGTCACATCGCCAAATTCCAGCCGCGTGATCACCGTTCCCGCCACCGAGGCAATAACAATCGGCGCAAAGGCGTGTACTGCGAAATGGCGCAGAACCACCTCAAGCGCGAACAAGGCCCCCGCGATTGGCGCATTGAAACTTGCCGACACAGCGGCAGCCACAGCGCAGCCCAATAGATCGCGTCCTGCGATGCCGTTGGCATTGATCCGGTTACTGACCCAGGTTGCCAATACGCCCGCCATATGCACCACAGGACCTTCGCGTCCCGACGAGCCACCCGAACTCAGTGTAATGAACGACGCCACTATTGATGCCAGTCCGGCCTTGATCTCAACACGACCATCATGCAACGCCGCGCCCTCGATCACATCCGCCACCACCCGGACCCGACCGTCTGGGGTAAATCGGTCCAGAATAATTCCAACAATCAATCCACCAACAATCGGAATAACAAGAATCCAATACCAAGGAACAGACTGGGCATAAGAATGTAAAAACTGTACATTATCAGTGCCATACAGAAGGGCTTGCAGGAAATTGATACCCTTGCGAAACCAAAGAGCGGCAAACCCCGCAGCGATCCCAATTACCAAAGCAATCAACCAAAATTGCACCTGTCCCGGACCTTGGCGGCACAGCACGTCCCAACCACCAGAACAGCGGGTCATCGCCTGATCAACTTGCCGGGAAATCAAGTTTCGCATCAAACCGGCCTTTTACACAATGGGTTACGGGTCATCTCATGTGTAGGACAGGCGCGTGGTTGGGAAAAGACAAAACACCCGGCGTATGCCCAAAAAGGCCGGACTTAACCCGCCAACAACGCCTGTGCTGCAGCACGTGCGGCGGCTGTTACTGTGTCTCCCGCCAGCATCCGGGCAATTTCATCAACCCGGTCATCGCCAATCAGCGGCACTACCGTGGACAGGGTGGTCCCATCTGTCACCTGTTTCTGAACGCGCCAATGATGCGCCCCCCGTGCAGCCACTTGCGGCGAGTGGGTCACCACCAGCACTTGTCCACCCGTTGCCATACTTGCCAGACGTCGCCCAACTGCATCCGCCGTTGCACCGCCGATGCCTCGGTCAATTTCGTCAAAAATCATCGTAAGACCGCTGCGTTCACCGGTCAGACACACCTTGAGAGCCAGCATGAACCGGCTAAGCTCTCCCCCCGATGCGATCTTGTTCAAAGCTCCGGACGGTGCCCCCGGATTTGTCGCAACCTGAAAGGCCACGCTATCGCGCCCATCAGGTCCGGGATCAGCTGCGGTAATAAAGGTTTCAAAAACGGCACGCTCCATTTTCAATGGGGCAAGTTCGCGTGTTACGTCCACATCAAGGCGACCAGCGGCATCGCGACGGGATTTGCTAAGCTCATCCGCAGCCGTTTCATAATTTTTCTCGGCTTTGGCCAGATCAGCCTTTCGCGTCACGAGATCTGCATCACCAGCCTCAAGTGCCGCCAGTTTGGCGCGTAGGGTGCCTGCGAATTCTGCCAAATCGTCAGGGCTCACGTCATGTTTGCGCGCCAAAGCACGAATGGCAAATAACCGCTCCTCTGCGTCTTCCAGATCAGAGGTGCTGAAATGCAGCGCATCCAGACATTGGCTGACACCAGATTGTGCCTCGCCCAGCTCAATCATAGCCCGGTTCAATGCAGCCAGTGGCATTTCAAGCATGCCGCTGGCCTGATCCACGGTTCCGTCCAGCCAGCGCATCGCTTCGCCGATGGACCCTTCCGCCGCTTCGCCACCGAGCAAGGCAAATGCGCGTGCTACGTCGTCACGAATACGTTCAGCGCCTTGCATCATCCGCCGACTCGCATCCAGTTTCGCGTCTTCCCCCGGTTCCGGTGCCAATTCATCCAGTTCAGCCACCGAATGGCGCAGAAATTCCTCCTCCGAACGCACAGCTTCCAGCGCCGCTTGCGTTTCCTCGACGGCTTTGCGGGCCGCAGCAGCCTGCGTCCAGGCCAGGCGGGTCGCACGGCGCTGGTCATCAAGCACAGCGTATGCGTCAAGCAAAGCGCGATGCCCGCGCGGGTTTAGCAGGCCCCGATCGTCATGCTGACCGTGCAATTCTACAAGCGTTTCAGACAGGGCGCGCAACACTTCGCCGGAACAGCGCCGGTCATTAACCCAAGCCGTTTTTCGACCCTCGACGGTGTTGATCCGCCGCAGATACAATTCGTCTGACACTGGCAGTCCGGCGTCAGCCAATACGGCGCGGGCCGCGTGATCTTTGGGCAAATCAAAGACCGCCGTCACTTCGCCTTGCGTTGCACCCTGACGGACCAGCTCGGCCCGGCCCCGCCAACCAAGCACAAAGCCCAACGAATCCAGCAAAATGGATTTACCCGCTCCGGTTTCCCCGGTCAGCACATTCAGACCGGGCTGGAACGACAGCTCCAACCGATCGATAATCAGCATGTCCCGAATGTCCAATGCGCACAGCATAGCCGTTACCTGTAGGGTGGGTGAAACCCACCGCGCCTTATAACCACTGGCCTTTAATGGTTTGGCGATAGATCTGGCTTAACCAGTTATTGCCTTTACTTTGCATCTTAAGCCCTTGGCTAGTCAGCAATTTATAGCTGTCTTCATACCATTGCGTCGACTGATAGTTATAACCCAGAATCGCCCCGGCAGTTTGGGCCTCGTTTATCAGACCCAATGACAAATAGGCCTCGACCAGCCGGTGCAGCGCTTCAGCTGTGTGGCTTGTGGTCTGGAAATCTTCAACCACGACACGGAACCGGTTTATCGCTGCACTATAATGCTCGCGCCGCAGATAGTAACGCCCGACTTCCATTTCCTTGCTGGCCAGATGATCAAAGGCCAGGTCGAATTTCAGAATGGCAGACGTGGCATATTCACTGTCAGGATAGACTTCGATTACGGTGCGCAGTGACTGCAATGCCTGAAACGTCAGACCCTGATCCCGACCGACTTCGTCAATCTGATCATAATAGCTTAGCGCCAGCAGATACTGGGCATAGGCTGCATCTTCGTCTGTTGGGTAAAAGTCGATAAAACGTTGCGCCGCCGAACGGCTGTTGGGGTAGTCCTGCCCTTGATGAAGCGAAAAAGCCTGCATGATCAGCGCGCGCTTGGCCCAACTTGAATATGGGTACAGCCGCTCAATTTCCGAAAAATAATAGGCTGCGTCATCATACTTGTTGCGAGACATTTCAAACTCGCCCCGTTCAAATATCTGCTCGGGGGAAAATGCATTAAGCGCAAATTCACGATCCGCTGAAGGCGAATTCTTACCGCCGCAGGCAGCAAGGACTCCGATAAGTAATAATGCGCCTAAGATTCTGGCCCCGGTCCTACCGCCAAACATGCTCGCCTGCCCTTGTCGTCTCATTATGGGTTTCACCCGACGGTATTAAACCAATTGGCATCGGTCTAGCACAATAATTTGCGCTGCAAAACGTCTTAAAGCACTGTTCGAGGAGGAGTTGTTGCTTTCTCAGGCGACTTCGGGAATTTCAGCCCAAACCAGACCGTAACCCGGCAAATCCGAGGCGGTTTTTGTGTCACATTTAACCATCCGCACCGCACCCGGTGTGGCAAACAAAGCACGCAACAAAGTGTTGGTCAGCGAATGACCGGATCGTTCGCCGACATACCGGCCCAGAATCGGATTTCCCGCCAGCGCCAGATCACCCAAAGCATCCAGCATTTTATGACGCACGGCTTCGTCTGTGTGGCGGAAACCACCGGGGCTTAGTACGTCATCACCGTCCACGACCACAGCGTTTTCCAGCGTGCCACCCAGCGCAAGACCATTTTCGTGCATCAAATCAACATCACTTTGCCGACAGAAAGTGCGACTGTCACACAGTTCACGGGCAAACGCACCGTTGGCCATTTTCAAATTCTTGCTTTGACGACCAATCGCTGCGTCCTGAAAGTCAATGTGAAATTCAATTTCAAGGCTATCTGCAGGCAGCAAAGTCGCGCGCGCCCCGTCCTTTTCGACGCTAACAGGTTTCATCACCTGTATCGCCCAAAGCGGAACAGCCTGCGCGCGCACGCCTTGCGTCATGATCCCCCGTACAAATGGTGCAGCCGACCCGTCAAGAATTGGAACTTCGGGGCCGTCAATTTCAATCAATGCATTGTGAACACCGCATCCGGCCAGAGCAGCCATCAGATGTTCGACGGTCGACACCGAAACCCCAGCGTTGTTGACCAATCGGGTGCAAAGAGGTGTCCGGTCAACTGCGTCCCAGATAGCCGGGACCATTGCATCGCCAATTCGGATGTCGGTACGATGAAACCAGATACCATGATTGGCCGGTGCTGCGCGCAAAACCATACGTACCGGCGCACCGCTATGCAGCCCGGTTCCTTCAAAAACAACAGATGAAGACAATGAATTTTGCAAGTGCTGCCTCAAACTTCAAGTTACCGACCCTCGTTGGGCCTTGTTGGTATCTGAGTTAAGCGAGTGACCTGCAGGTCACAACACAATCTTTGTAACGAACTGAAACATGGATGTTACAAATCGGCAATTCCCTGCCTATGGAATGCTTAGTAGTTGTTATATAAAAGAAAAAGGCCGCCAACTGGCGGCCCGATCTTGGTGATTTGTGACAGAGATCAGTTCGCCTGACGCCGTAAAAACGCTGGTATTTCGATCCGGTCCTGTTCTGGGTCACTCTCTTCCTGAGGCGCTGCCGCAACGTCAACCTGTCGGGCTTGTGACGAATAGACTTTCGGCTGCGGCTTAGGAACAGCGGGTGTATCGCTGGCCTGGCCGGTCATCCGAGTAATGAATGAATTGATTCCAAAGCGCGGCTTGTCAGCGGCGGTTTCGGATATGGGCTCAGGCGCCGTCGAGCCCTGTTGCGGGGCCGGAGTGGCCTTTTGTGCGGCTGCTTGCAGGCGAACCATTGCTTCGGGAGACGGTGTCCCCGGGGCCTTGGCTTGTGGTGCTACGAACATTTCGGGATCGGCCCCCATTGTTTCCACCTGCGGCTCAAACGCCGGAACCGCGGGCTGATAAACCGGCGATGGCAGGTCATCATCCTGGGCTGTGAATTCAGCTTCGGTTGGCTCAAAAACATCCTCGGCCAGATCCGCCGCTGCAACTTCTTCGATATCCATACCAGGGAACTGCGTTTGCTCGCGTGCAGCTACATCATCCTGTGCTGCAAGCGGGTCAACCAGATCAAGCGGCTCGGCCTGAGGTTCTTCACCCGAAACAGTCCGCTTCAGTGGTGACGCCAACGGACGGCGCGGGATTGGAATATCAGTCTGAATGTCGGCCGCATCAATACCAGTCGCCACAACACTGACACGCATCGCGCCTTGCATGTCCGGCTCAAGTGTCGAGCCGACGATAATATTCGCTTCGGGGTCGACTTCTTCGCGGATGCGGTTGGCGGCTTCGTCCAGCTCAAACAATGTCAGATCATGGGCACCGGTAATGTTAATCAGCACTCCCTTGGCACCGCGCAGACTGATTTCATCCAGCAGCGGGTTTGCAATGGCCATTTCGGCGGCTTCGATGGCACGATTTTCGCCTTCGGCTTCGCCAGTGCCCATCATCGCTTTGCCCATCTCATCCATCACGGCGCGCACATCGGCAAAGTCCAGATTGATCAGACCAGGGCGTACCATAAGGTCGGTGACCCCTTTGACACCTTGATACAGCACATCATCCGCAAGGCTGAATGCTTCGGTAAAGGTGGTTTTCTCGTTTGCCAGCCGGAACAGGTTCTGGTTGGGAATAATGATAAGTGTATCAACAACCTTTTGCAGTGATTCAACACCGGCTTCGGCCTGTTGCATGCGTTTACCGCCCTCAAACTGAAACGGCTTGGTGACGACGCCAACGGTCAGAACACCCAGTTCCCTTGCCGCCTGTGCGATGATCGGAGCAGCACCGGTTCCGGTACCCCCGCCCATGCCAGCGGTGATGAAACACATATGCGCGCCTGCCAGATGGTCGACGATTTGTTCGATGCTTTCTTCGGCAGCGGCGGCCCCAACGCTGGCCCGCGCACCTGCGCCCAGACCTTCGGTGACAGTGATACCCAATTGCACCTTGCTGACTGCAGCGTTTTGCTGAAGTGCCTGTGCGTCTGTGTTGGCGACCACAAAATCAACGCCATCCAGGTCTTTTTCAATCATATTATTGACGGCATTGCCGCCCGCCCCGCCAACACCAAATACGGTGATGCGTGGTCTTAAATCCTGTTGTCCGGCCATCGATAGGTTCAATGTCATCTCATTATCCGCCTGTGCTGCCTGCCCGCATTCGCGAGCGTTATATTCTGCCTGTCTGCCCTGACCTTAGTCGCCCAAAGACAAGGCGTCACCAAAAAAACGCAAATTTGCCCCAAAATATAGGCAAATAGTTGCGCAAAACCGCTTAATATCGTCGAAATGGCGATATCTAGCGGTCACCAGTTGTCCCGGAACCACTTCACGGCGCGTTTAAACGATCGCGCCGGGTAGCGATCCACCGGAATTTCAAAGTCCCACCACTCGTCCTGTGGGTTGGCAGCAAACAAACAAAGGCCAACAGCGCCGGCAAATCCCGGCCCCGTCGCGGCCTGCGGCAATCCATGAACCCGCAAAGGTCGGCCCAACCGCACCTGTTGGCCCAAAATACGACTGGCCAGCGCATCCAACCCCTGAATTTGACTACCGCCCCCAGTCAGCACGATCTGTTGGCTTGGCAGATGCTCAAATCCGGCGGCGTCCAGTCGGGCGCGGACCTCTTCCAGAATTTCCTCGACTCGCGGTCGCATGATGCCAATCAACTCGGCGCGACTAACTGTGCGTCGGTCATGCTCCCAGTCACCGGTGTCACCACCAATATCGATCATTTCGCGATCATCCATGCCGGTGGCATGCACACCGCCATAAAATGTCTTGAACCGCTCGGCATTGGTCATAGGCACGCCCAAGCCTTTTGAAATGTCTGCTGTGATATGATCCCCGCCCATGCGCACTGAATCCGTATAAATCATGTGCTTTTTCATAAAAATCGAGATGCCGGTAGACCCACCACCCAGATCAATACAGGCCGCGCCCAGTTCCTGTTCATCTTCAACCAGCGACGAAATTCCGGTGACATAAGACGAAGAAGCAATTCCGGCCAGTTCCAGATCACAACGTTTGATACAATAGGCGAGGTTCTGAATGGCGTCGCCATCCACCGTCAGCATATGCATATCGACCGATAGCGATTGCCCCAACTGCCCGCGCGGATCTGCCAGACCCGAGCGATGATCCAACGCAAAATTTACCGGCTGTGCATGCAGCACCTCGCGCCCGGCCCCATAATCCGGCACATCACAGGCCGCCAGAACACGAGAAATCTCATTCTCGGTGACAACCTGGCCTTCAAGTTCAATCTGCGCATTCAGCCCGTAGGAACGCGGATTGGCCCCGGAAAAACAGGCGATCACATGATCGACACGGATTTCAGCCATCTTTTGTGCTGCCTGCAGGGCCGTGCGAATAGCGCGCTCAGTTTCTTGCATGGCGCTGACTTCGCCAAACTTTACGCCGCGTGACCGGGTGGTCGCCGCGCCGACAACACGAAAGCCCGATTGCCCGGCCAGCGAGCCGATGGAATTGTCCTCGCTCAGCCGCCCAGTGCCATCAAAGCGCAACACAAGACAGGCGATTTTGGAACTGCCTACGTCCAGAATGGCCACGACACCGCGCTGCATAGCCTGATGCCGCATTTGCCGCATTGCCCGTTGGGACTGATAAAGGTCTGTCATCGTTTACTGCCCGCTTCCGTTAAGTTCTCTGATCTGCCACCAGTCTTTGACTGCCTCAGATGACATCCGAATGGTTGGCCGTGCCGCAATGCGCATATCCACAACTGCCAGATCACGTTTCAGCATGTCCTGCGCCTGACTAAGAGCAATGACATGTTCCAAAGCCCGCACCGGTTTGTCGGCAGGCAGCAAAATGCGTTGGCTGCGATCCAAAACCACATCCCAGCGGCGTTCACCAATACGCACAAGCCCGCGCACCCTGTCGCTAAGCGGCCCCGAGGCCGCGATCAGCGCAAGCGCCTCGGGGACGTGTTTGTCGGCCCCATGCCCCGCAATCAGCGGTAAGTCTACGCGCTCGGTACGGCTTGGGATTTCATCAACATACGCGCCGGTTTCGTCAAGCAATACGACGCCGCGACGGTCGCGCCACACCACAACCGGCAGGCGTTCGATCACATCAATCTGTAGAATACCACCCGGCCTGATCCGCACGCTGGCCTTTTTAACCGGATCAAGCCCGGCCACGATGCCGCGTATCTGCTCCAGTTCCAGATCAAACGAACTGACCGGAAAATCCAGTGGCAAGACTTCGCGAATATCTTCGGCTAAGTTAATATTGGCCCCGTCAATCGCCATCAGCGAAACCATGAATTCGGGACGATCCTGAACACCCGAGCGTATTTCTGCAACAAACTGGTTCAACGCCTCACGCCGCTGTTCGCTGGCCAGAAAACCAGTGGTCACTGCAAAAACAACAGCTATGGGGATACCGATACGCAGCATCATCCGCACGCCCGGTGTCAGCATCCAGCGCTGCATCCGATAGGACAAACGCGACGGTGCCGGATCACGTGCAGTTTCGCTTACCTGTTGCATGATGCGTCCTTAACCATCCAGCTGCACATTTCGCCGAAACTCATCCCCAGATGTGCGGCTTGTTCCGGGGTCAGCGACGTTGGTGTCATCCCCGGTTGCGTATTTGTTTCCAGCAAGATCAGGCCATCAACACCGCGCGCCTCGTCCCAGCGATAATCAGTACGGCTGACACCACGGCAGCCAAGAACGTTATGCGCCCGCAGCGCATACTCCATGCAGAGATCAAAAATCTCAGCCGGGATATCTGCAGGCAGCACATGTTGCGACCCGCCGGGTTTGTATTTGGCGTCGTAGTCATACCAGCCTTCGGTCAGGATATCGGTCACCGTCAGCACCCGATCCCCCATCACGGTTGTCGTCAGTTCACGCCCCGGAGCAAAGGCCTCGACCATCACATCCGCTGGCATATTCTCGTCCAGCTGTGGTGGTCCATTTGCATCTTCGTGCACGATATAGATACCTACGCTTGAGCCTTCGCAATTAGGCTTGACCACATAGGGCGGCACCATCACATGGTTCGCCATCACTTCAGATTTGGGAAATATTGCGCTTGGCATCGTTGGCAGCCCTGCAGCTTCGAACACTATCTTGCTGCGTTGCTTGTCCATCGCCAATGCCGAGGCCAGAACCCCGGAATGCGTATAAGGCAGACCCAGCCATTCCAGCATTCCCTGCACACAGCCATCTTCACCCCAGCGACCATGCAGGGCGTTAAACACAACATCCGGAGAGATTTCGCGCAAACGATCACAGAGGTCTGGCCCGGCATCTACCGTCACCACCTCAAATCCTTCGCCCGCAAGTGCGGCTGCGCATTCGCGCCCGCTGGACAGGGATACTTCGCGCTCAGCCGAAGGTCCGCCCATCAATACCGCCACTTTTTGGGGTGTCATGCTCGACTTACCCAAACCAAGTGCCTCAATGTCCCCGGACCTTTGCGATCCGTGCAATTATCCCCGTATAGTTCGCGCCCTTATTTGCCTAATGGGTCCGCGATCAGGGTCTTTTTTTATGTAGCGCGTCACCGACCCGCATAATTTCCCACTCTAGCGTAATACCGATTGAATCGTAAACCTTTTTTCGCACGTCTTCGCCCAATCCCTCAAGATCAGCCGCCGTAGCGTTATCTGCATTAATCAGGAAATTCGGATGCTTCTCGCTCATCTGCGCGCCACCCTTGCGCGCGCCGCGCATTCCAGCATCATCAATCACCTTCCAGGCCTTCAGGTCATGCACATCATC
>PIVL01000638.1 GCA_003354145.1 Paracoccaceae bacterium | reverse complement strand
CAATCCTGTTCGGCACTCGGTTTGCCTGCACGCAGCCGGAGGCGGTGCGGGGTGTGATCGTTCCCGAGGCTGATCAGGGCGCGCGAGCCCGGGGTTTCATCCGCGCAGCACAAAACGCCACGACTTCGGCGGCAAAACGACCGGCGTGCTCACGTATCCTGAATTTTCAACCTGGCGATATGCGCCAGCAACTCCTCCAGATCGGCCAATCCCGTGAAGTAAAAACAGATCATCTCGTAAGTGCGCAATGTCGGTTTGCGGCCCGTCCATAATGCAATCAGCATGCATGCGATAATCGCGGTATAGGTTTGAATCTCGATGCCGTTGGAGTTATGACTTAGAAGGTGCCGGCAACCGAGAATGTGCTTGAAGAACCGGAAGAATATTTCCACCGCCCAGCGATGCCTGTAAACCAGCGCGATCACTTCCACCGGAGCGTCCAGCAGATCGGTCCCGATCAACAGAGTGTCGCCCTGCGCCGGCCCGCCGCGTGAACCATTCGTGCTCTTGCGGTGCGGCTTGCATTGGACTTCCACCAGCCGCAGAGGTTGCTTCAGGTCTTCCCGTTTGCCTTTGCCGCCAAGTCTGATTATCCGATCAGACACTATCCCGGCCTTGATCGCATCATCGCTGAGCGGGCGATCTTCGATTACCTCGTACACGGAGTTGTCGCGGAGCCGGCACACGAAGCTGGATTTAGCTTCAATAACGGCCTGAAACAGCCAGAACGCGGCGTATCCGCGATCCAGCACATACACGCGGCCCGGCAGCAGAGTTGCCGCCAGTTGCTTGCATTCGGAAGCATTGGCATCGGTTATATCGATTCTGGTCGGGACGCCTTTAAGCAATTCGAACTGCGCGTGACCCTTGAAAGCCTTGTGCTTCTCATCAAGCCACATCGCCTCGGTGAGCTTCGGCAGCGCGGGCAGAAGCGTGCCATCTACGAGAGTTATGATGCCGCCGATTTGATCCAGACGTGCGTCATGCTTGATCGGCTGTAACTTTTCCGCCAAGTCGCCGATTATTGCTATCAACAGATCTGGATCAAATACCGCCGCCGCCTCGGAGAGCGATCCCAGCGATGCCCTCTGGCAACGGAGCTTCCTCTGCACATTCTTAAGTTCACTCGCCTGATTGAGGCCGCGCAGGCTGGTTACGATCGGGTTGAAGAAGTAGAGCAGAAGTAACGCGGTGTACTGATCGAAATGGAGCTTGCGGTTGCGACCGCGATCCCTGTCGCATCGACAGTCATGCAGCGGCGTCAACAGCCGCAGCAGCTTACTTATGAAACGAAAGCTGCCGAGATCGTCTTCGGTAATCTTGGGTCTGCGTTTCCGGGCCATGGCCGTATGATGACGGAATTAGAGCGTGAGCGCAAGTTTGCAATTTGTTAGG